>CAYJPK010000001.1:0-107162 GCA_964372035.1 uncultured Desulfovibrionaceae bacterium
CTGTAGGTAGATACGTTTAAATCTACCGTTTAGAATGTCCATTTCTTCATTCAATACTGATTTAGGTAGTGTTAACTATTTATTTCTATAGTCTCTAGGGTACTTTTTGGAATTTTTTTTCAGAAAATTTGTGCCTACATTTTTGTATGTTTTGTAGTCATAAAAATACATTTTTTTTGTGAACATGCTTACACTCTATATAAAAATACATTTTATTTTAATTTAACTATATATTTTTTTAATATACTATTAGTAGTATTTTAAATTTTATTGCACTTATTTTGCACTGCTCGGAGAGTTGTTATGGCAAATTCATTAATAGATAAGCCAGAAACTGGACAAAATATAAATATAGATTTGACTGATGATTCAAACTTGAACTTTTCATTTTCTATGGACGATATTGAATTTGAACGTATTGAAAATGATTTAATTTTTAAGTTTGATGATAATTCAGCAGTTAATGTGAATGATTTTTATGTCGCTTTTAGCGATAGTGATTTACCTATGTTTAGTTTTGGTAATCAAATTGTATCAGGTGAAGCTTTTTTAGCTATGCCTAATGATGATTTAATGCCAGCTGCAGGAAATGCTGGTGCTGAACCAACTTTTAGAGAAGCAGAAACTACTACTGTTATTGATGGTAACAGTGCTATGCGAAACAGAGAAACTCAAGAAGAAAGCATAAGCTTTAATGTGCAAATAAAACAAAGTTCAAAAAAAGATTCTGAAAGCGAAGATAGCACTCAAGAAAATACCGAATTATTAAATAATCAACAACAATTACAAAATAGAGAAGATTCTTCACTAGGTGCAAAAGTTGTAAGTTCTGGTAATGATGCTTATATTTCACCGGACAAACAAGATGCAAGCGAAGAAAAAGTAGAAATCGAAATCACCTTAGGTGAAAATGTTCAGGTTGGCGATGAAATCAAAGTGACCGATCCTGATAGTAATGAATACTACAAAGAAACAGTTACTGAAGAAATGTTAGAAGAAGGTTCAGTTACTGTTGTTATTGTGCAGGCAAGTGTTAGTGCAACTATTATTGTAACTATTATTAGTGCAGGTGAAGTTAGCTCCCAGACAGTAACTATTCGAGATATTATTAATGCTAACTCAAGTATAGTTGAAGAAGACATTGTTGCTACTCCAGAGAATAATTTAATTCCAGATAGTGATGATTCTGGTAGTATTGGTGATGCTGGTGACGGTGATAATTCTGGTAATGGTGGTACTCCTGCGACTTTAAATATTAAATTTAATCAAGATCTTAATAATGATAATGTTATAAGTGATTCTGAGCTTGGAACAAGCCAAAATATCAATGTAACAATTGAGCTTAAAGATGCTAAGCTTGGGGATACACTTATTATTGAATACGGCACTACAACTCAACAAATTAATGTTACAAATGATATTTTAATTAATGGATATACTTTTGAATCACCTGCACTTGAGGGTGGCGAACAGTTTGATGTAAAAGCTACAATTATTGATTCAGATAATAATGAAGTGCTTGTAAGTAGTAGTGCAAGCTTTTTAACACAAATACCTGTTCTTGATTTAAAAAATATAAGTATTGTTGAGGGTACAAGCTCTGTTGAACAGAATTTAGACTTTGATTTTAATGGTGAAAGCGGCACAATTACAATTGGTGATGGTCCAAATGCAATTAATATTGCTATAAGTGCTAATGGCTTAGCATCTTTTATTCCAGGCTCTGCAAATTCAATAGTTGGTGCTAATGGTGTACTTTATGTAACTATTGTAAATGGTTCAATTAAGTATATTTATGATGCTAATATTTCTGACCATTCAGCAGGTGTAGTTGGCGATGATTTTAAAATTGTAGCTACTGATTTTACAGGTGAATCTGTCGAAAGCTCTATCAGCACAACTGTTACAGATACAGTTTTTATTGCAAATGATGATTTTGCAAGCCTTGAAGAAAGAGCAAGCATGAGTGCTAATGTTTTTGATAATGATTCTGTAAGTTCTGATACATATGAACTTACAAGCATTACAGCACCTGATGCAAGCTGGATTGCCTTGAGCGGAACTGAGCTTGATGGTTATGCTTTTGGTTTTAAATCTGATTTTGGTATACTTCTTTTTGATACTGCCGGAAACTATACATTTATTTCAACTGATAAAAATTTAACACAAGATCAAGAGTCTAATTTTACTTTTACGTACACTGTAACTGAAAGTGATGGTTCAGAGTCTTCAGCCGATTTAACAATTACCGTTATTGGTACTAATGACCTTCCAATTATTGATGCAAGTGGTAGTTTTTTAACGACTTTTGATAGCGTAGTTGATGCTGTTGGTAGTTCTACAAGTACAGGTTCTTTTACAATTGATTCTGTTGACGGTATTAAATCGCTTACAATTAAAGACGCAAACGGTAATGCTGTAAAACTTTTTGATGATTATGGCAATATCAAGTCAGGGCTTATGATTGTTGGGGTTGCTGGTATTCTTTCTGGTTTTGTTTATGAGCAAGCAACTGGAAAAATAAGCTATATCTACACTCAAACTGAAAATGCACTACATAATAGTCTTAATGAAAGTGGTGAAAAGTTTGAAGTTGAAGTTACTGATAATGACGGTGATATAGCATCAGGCACAATTAATGTTAATATTATTGATGATACACCTGCTACAGTTAGAGATATAGTCGCAACGGCTAGCTCTGATACTGTAACTACAATAGTAAACATTGATGTTGGTGCTGACGATGAAGCAGGTAAAACACTTGAATTTGGTGGCAAAATCTTTACATATGGTGCTGACGGTAAGTGGACATCAAACGATGGCACTGGTGTTTATTATGATACTTCTGGCACAGCTGTTCTTGAAGCTAATGGTACAACATTAAAAAATGATGGCACGAGTGACTTATGGACAGTTACTATAACGAATGTTCCAGCAAATGGTGCATTATCACAAACTATTACTGTTAGAGATGCTGATGGTGATGGCTCAAGCTTTGATATAACTGCAAAAAATAGCATTGAAAGCACTGGCACTATCACTACTAGTGATGAATTTGCTGGCTTGTTAACTCCTGGTACTAATTATAATATCTCTATTATTTTCGATACTTCAGGCTCAATGTACCATGATAGTTATAACGACATTCAAGGGCCAGAAACTCGCCTTGAATTTGCTTGTGATGCTGTTATAGACTATGTAAAAAATACACTTTATCCGCACGCTGCAAGTGAACTTGGTGGAGTTATTAATTTACATTTGGTTACATTTTGGGGTAAATCTGCTGGCGGATATGATGGTTATAGAGTCATGGTAGACGGTTCTTTGAGCTTAGAGCAAAATTTGGAAGATATAATTGCTCAAATTGAAGAGATTAAGGATGAAAAAAACTCTATTCCTAAAAATGAATTTACTGATACTGGCTTTCACTGGCATACATATTATGAAAAAGGCTTTGATGCCTCAGCTGATTGGTTTAATAGTACTGATATTTCTGGCAATGGCTATGAAAATAAAGTATTCTTTATTACTGATGGTGAACCAACAATTGCCTTAGGACATACTTTTTTTGAGAGGACATTGTCATATAATGCTTTAATTGATGCGATAGGTCCTGATGGAGATGTTCACGCAATAGGTCTTAGCTCGCACGTTAGTAAAAACACTCTTGATAAATATGACACTAATAATAATGCAACGATGGTTAGAGACGATGAGATTCACAATATGTTTTTACTTGAGGGAAGTGACGCCAATATAGTAAAAGCAAGTGCTAATATCGTTTTAGGCTCTGATGGTAATGATGCACTTTTTGGTGCTACTGAAATTGAAACTTTACGGCTTGCACTTAAAGCAGAGCTTGGGCAAAATACTGAAATTAGTGATGCAAACCTTTTAGAGTTTATGCAACACAATCCTAAATGGTTAGTTGAAAATATAAAAAATGAAACTAATGATCCTGATATTTTATTAGCTGGAACTGGCGACGATATATTGTATGGTGAGGGTGGTGACGATGTACTCATTGGTGATGGTAACTCTTTAACACTTGAACAATTTGCTGAAAATATTGGCTTAAGTACTGATGTAGCAAAGACGTATGGATTTGAAGAGATTTATTCTGACAGTTCTAATCCTCAGCAATTAGTAATAGATTTATCTACTAAAGCACAAACAGTTGATGCTTCACTTTTAACTGGGGCTGCAATGGGGCTTGAAAATTCTGCAGATGGTGATGATATTATTTATGCAGGTTCAGGTGATGATGTATTACTTGGGCTTGGTGGTAATGATGTGCTTTATGGCGATGGTGGCGATGATATTATCTTTGGCGGTTCAGGTGATGATACAATTTCAGGCGGCTTAGGCAATGATATATTATCTGGTGGAGATGGCGCAGATGTTTTCACATGGTCAAGTAATGATTTTGATGGTGGAATAGACAGAGTAATTGATTTTGACCTAACTCAAGGTGATAAAATTGAGCTTGATGGCTTTAGTCTAAAAGATTTAAATATTTCAGCTAAGGCAGGGGAAATTAATATTTATACAAGTGATACGCATACACTTTTACATACAATTCAAATTGATAATTTAGAGCAAAGTGATGCTGAAAAACTAGCTTTAGATTTAAAAAATTCATTGATATAATAAATAAAAATTTTAAGAATACAAAAAAAGGATTTACAATTTTAGTTGTAAATCCTTTTTTGCGTTTTGATTAAGTGTAAAATAACATATAATATTATAATAAGTTACACTGTGTTCACCTAAAATAGGTGAGTAGCGTATTTTTATATTGACATTTGTTATACTTACTTGCATTATTATAACATATAGATTTAATTTTGTTTTTGTGGTTCGTTTTTCTTTTACCTCGTAACCATTTATGAAAGAAGGTATTAGTATGTTTGACGTGATTAAGAAAAAATTATTAGTATTTGTAGTTTTGTTGTGTTTTATTATTTCTTTCCCATTGATTTTTACTCAGCATGTAGCCGCACAAACTAAGGCTGATGTAAAACTTAGCATTGTTGATGCTATAAGTATTGCTCTTGAGCATAATGAGGACATTAAGGAAAGTTTTCATAGAATTACCGCTGCCCAAGCTGATGAAATGATTGCAAAAGGCGTCTATGATTTAACTATCTATAATGAAACACGTTATGGTGGATTTGAGAGCTTAAGCTTAAACGATTATTCTCCATTAGAATATAGCAATGCTACGAAAAATTATCTACGTTCTGATACAGGACTTCGTCAGCGTGTACCTACGGGTGGTACAATTAGAGCCTATTATACTGCTAGTTATGATAGGCGTTTAGGTGTTTTTGAATCCCCAAAATCAGTTGAACGTGGATATTTTACTATTGAGCTAGCGCAAAGTTTGCTTAAAGGTATTGGTGATAAAGAGTATCAAGCCGCAATCAAAAATGCAGCTCTTGCGATTTATGATAGCCAAGAAAGTAGAAACTTAGTTGTATCACAAGTAACATTAGACGTCATTCGTGCCTACTGGACTCTTGCCATTGCAAAGAACAATTTAGTAGTTGGTCAAAGAATTTTAAAAATGGCAGAAGAAATTAGTAGACGTGAACAGGTGCGCTTTAATGAAGGCATGTCGCAAGGTGTTGATGTTGATAGGGTTCGTTTAGCTGTTGAACAGCGTAAGTACGCAGTAATGCAGTATCAGCGTGATCTTAAAGTTGCTAAAGAACAATTGTTATTCTTAATGAATTCACCGAATATTACAAAAAATATGACAATTGAACTTACAACTTCACCAACCCTTAAAAAAATTACTGTTCCAAATGAAGAAGAATCAGTTTCAGATGCACTCAATATGCGTTATGAACTGCGCCAGTTGGATATTATGCTTGAGCAGCTAAATATTGATTATGATGTAAATAAAAATAAATTATTACCACAGCTTGACCTTGTTCTTGGATATACAACTTCAAATGGTAATGATTATTTGCGCTCATCAGAGGCTTTTAGAGATACTGATGATAAATCAAGCTATTATGCCGGATTAACTTTTTCATATCCTCTTCAAAATAGAGAGGCGAGAGGCGCAGTTAAAAAATCACGCCAGCTTATTTTTATTGCACAAGACCGCATTGATAAAACAAGACGTAGTATTGAAACTGAAATTAAAGAAGTACTGCATAACTTAGTTTTAGCAAAAGATGGTATTCCAGTTGCAAAAAAAGCATACGACTCAGCGATTCAAGTTGTAAAAGGTGAGAGAGAGCGTTTTGAAATGGGTGGAATTAATAACCGTGATTTACTATCATCACAAGATGCATTAGGTAGAGAAGAAATCAACTATTATATTGCACAAGTCAATAATAATATGAGTATTGCAGAATATAATTTTGCAAGTGCTGGACTACTTAATAGATATAATATAGCAATTTTAGATGATAAAGCTATTATTCGTTAAGGTGCTAATATGAAGAAATTTTCTTGCTTGAGTGTTCTCGTTTTGTTCTTGCTTTTTAGCACGAGTGCTAGAGCAGCAGAACAGAGCTTTGAAGGTGTATCACGCCCAATATATAATGCCCAGCTTAGCTTTAGCGTGCCAGGCACTATTTACAAAATAGCAGTAAAGCGTGGTCAAGAGGTTAAAAAGGGTGAACTTTTAATGCATCTTGATGATAGGGCTGAAAATAGTCGCTTAGCGCAATTAGACTATGAATTAAAAAACACTATCAAAATAAGGACACTAACAGCAAGAATTAAGCAAGCTAAGCTTGATATGGAGCGTTTTAGAGCCGCACTTCGCAAAAAAGCAGCAACACTCATGGAATTTCAGCATGCTGAACTTGGTCATTCCTTAAGTATACTTGCTCTTGAAGAGGAAAAATTCAGACTTGAGCAATTAAAGCATTCTAGAGAAGAGCTTAGTGCACATAAAGATAAGATGTATTTATATGCACCTTTTGATGGTTTTGTTGAAGAAATTGCAGTTGAACTTGGAATGGCAGTTGATAGAAATGTACCAGCAATACGTTTTGTAGCTATTGACCCATTATTAGTTGAATTAACATTACCAGTTGATAAAGCACAAAATCTTAAAGTTGGTGATAAGGCAGAAGTTCGCCGTCAAGGTTTTAATGAAATCATGCATGGCGAAGTAATGCAAGTAGCTAAAATTGCAGTTCTTTCAAATAAGACATTAAAGGTTAGAGTTACAGTTGAAAATCCTACAGCTTTACCTGCAGGCTTAATGTTAAACGTAAGTTTTCCTAAGCTTGCTGAACAATAACACATTATATTAAACTTTTAACAAAATTGCCAAAGGAGCTAAACGATGAGTCAAAACAATGAAAACAAAGATCAACAACAAATCCGCCTTAATGTTAATGCAGACAAGATGAATACTGCTTATGCTAACGCTTTTCAAACTCATTCTACACCAGAAGAGATTTTATTATCTTTTGGTATTAACCAAACCTTACCATCTCAGGAAGAGGGTGTAACAGCTGATATGATTTTGCAATTTACAGATAGAATTATTATGAATCACTATACAGCAAAGCGCCTTACCTTATCGCTTTTACAAAGCGTTCGTGAGCATGAAGAACGTTTTGGCGTTATTGAGTTAGATGTTTCTAAGCGTTTGCAAAGTGAACAGCAAACTACAACAGATGAAACAGATTATGCTAAACAATAAATAATAAGAGTATTTATGTCTGACAGAACCAGCAGCAATGCAACACTTAATATTGACACCTTAATAGGAGCTTTATTCAATATAAGCTCAGGTGAGGAATTATTTCAAAATGTGTGTCATCTTGCGTGTGAAGTAGCTGAGGCAGTTGGTGTTGCAATACTTGCACGCAATTCGCAAGGTTCTGTCAGCGTATTATCTTCTGCTCCAAAAGTTATAAGTGATGAAAAGCCAGAATGGCTGGCAAGCTTAGCAAAAACTTATGGTCAAACCTTAGCAACAAATACCCAAACAATAGCTTTAAATAGTGAACAAGCAGATGCTTATGCTATGTATGTACCGCTTTTTTCTAGAGGTAGCAGTGTTATATGTTTGAGTGCTTACATTATTGGTGGACGAAAGATACGCCTTCAAAATGTACTTGATATGTTGCAACTTGTACGTGTTAGCTTATTGCTAATAGATAAAATGAGCCAAAATTGGCAAATTCCAAGCGAAGAAGAAAAGTCAGATGATACAAGTCTACTACCAGTACTTGATATTGTAAGTGAAATTCAAAATTCAACACGATTTAATGAAGCAGCAACTAATTTGTGTGCTTCACTAGCAAGTGTTTTTAAATGCCGGCGTGTAGCTATTGGGCAAGTAGCAAAGCATAATGTAAAGATTGTTGCAATTGACCAAATGGAGAATTTTTCGCGGGGAACTCGAAGCATTAGACAGATGGAAGAAGTAATGCAAGAAGCTTTTGATCAAGGAAATATTGTATTATATGACCATCTTGAAAATGAACTTGAAAAAAATGAAAGCATTGTACTTGAAAAAAATAAGGCTGAACAATTTAATGGGAATAACATTTCTGATGGTTTTATTTTACGTGCTGCACGTGATTTAGCAATGCTTGTAAATGTTAGATATATTTTAAGTATTCCTTTAAAAAATTTAAAAAGAGATCAAAAGCAACAGCAATTTGTTATGTTGTTTCAGATAGATAGAGAGTTATCACAACAAGAATTACATGCTATAAGTTTAATATGTAAGCTTGTTGCACCTCGTTTACAGGATTTATATGTAGCTGAAGAATTTTTTATAAAAAAAATCTGGCGTTCATTATTAATGCGTACAGCAGATATTTTTGGACCAAAACGAACTGTTTTAAAGTTAGTTGGTTTTATATTAATAACTCTTTTATTAGTTGGAGTTTTTGTTCAGGGTAAACTTTTAATTTCTGCTCCTGTAGTAGTAGAGGGTGTGCATAGTTATACACAAACCTCACCGATTGATAGCTACTTATTTGAAGTAAATGTTCGCCCTGGTGATGAAATTAAAAAAGGTGATATTTTAGGAACGCTTGACTCAACAGAAATAAACTTAGAAATTGCAACTCTTGAAGCTCAAGTAAAAATTTATGAAAATCAAGCTAGTAAATTACTACAAGAGGGTAAAGACGCTGAAGCAGCCATTAGCCGCCACGAAGTTGCAAAAGCAATGGCACAAGTTGCATGGGCAAAGCAGCGCCTTAGCATGACAGAGTTAAAATCCAAAGTAAATGGATTCTTAGTTTCAGAAGATTTATATCCTCGCCTTGGTCAACCAGTTAGTCGTGGTCAGGAACTATTTGAAATTACAGATACTTTGTCATTAAGAGCTATTATGCATGTGCCGGAGTTAAATATTAATGATATTCTTGAAAGCATGAAAAAAGGTCAAGTTCAAGGCGAATTTACCTTAACAGCGTATCCTGATATTCATATACCATTTATTGTTGAGCGCATTCACCCGTATGCAACAATAACTGAAGAGAGCAATGGTTTTGAAGTTCGTGGAAAAATTACTGAGATTCCAAAAGAATTGACTTTGCGCCCTGGTATGGAAGGCTTTGCAAAAATTTCAGTTGGTAAAAGAGCTTGGATTGTAATTTTGACTCGTGATATTATTAATAAAATTCGCCTGTTATGGTGGAAATGGATGTAGCGTATGTCAAAGAATGATGAGCGTCACAGCACCTTCCATGAACAGTGGCATTTGGTTGAAAACCTCATGCCTGTTTTACGTGCAGATGTTCACGTTCACCGCCAAAGTTATTGGGGGGCACTTTGGTATATTTTAAGCGAGCCTGATAGTAATACGCATTTTCGTTTAGCAAAAGGCGCTTATACTTTTGTATCACGGCTTGATGGTGAATTAACTGTTCAAGAAATATGGGATATTTGCCAAGAGATTGACGATGATAATTTTAGTGATGATGCCGCTTTAACTCAAGGTGAAGTTATTGCGCTTTTAGGTCGCCTACATGGAACAGGCTTAATAACTGTTGATATGCCTGCTGATACAGATAATTTTTTGCGTCGCAAGCAAGAACGGCAACTTAAAAAAATTGGTCAGACCTTATCATCATTTTTGTTTTTGCGTATTCCACTTTTAATGCCAGATGCATTTTTTACAAAGTTTCAGTTTGCAGGTAGCTTAATTTTTCGCCCATTTGGCATTGTTTTATGGTTTACATTGTTTGTTTTTGCTTTTAGAGAATTGTTTTTATCTTGGGATAAATTTGTACTTGAAGCAAGTCAAACTTTACATCCTGCAAATTTATTTTGGCTATACTTAGTTGTTATCGTAGCTAAAATAGTTCATGAATGTGGGCACGCATTTGCATGTAAGTATTTTAGCCGTATGGACGGGCGTAATGGTGATGTGCATAGTATGGGGATTATGTTCTTACTTTTTGCGCCTGTTCCATACATAGACGTCAGTAGTAGTGTGCAAATTCGTTCACGTTTTTCAAGGGCTTTTATCGCTCTTGCTGGCGTCTATTCTGAATTATTTCTTGCCTTTATAAGTTGTATTGTATGGGCTAACACTACTGAAAACACAAGCATTCACTTGCTTGCTAGAAACTGCGTTATTATAACTTCCGTTACAACTTTATTGTTTAATTTAAACCCTTTATTGCGTTTTGATGGTTATTTTGTCTTTTCAGATATTTTTGGAATGCCTAATTTATATCAGCGTTCGCAGGCCTTTATGGTATATCTGTTTAAACGCTATATTCTTGGAATAAATAAGGCTCAAACAGTCGTGCAAAAACGCAATGAGCAAATTTTCTATCCATTTTATGCAATAGCTGCCTTTATTTATCGCATATTTATAACCATTGGTATTTTTATTGTTTTAGAGGATAATTTTGAAATTTTAGGTATAGTTTTAACTCTGAGCTTATTGTTTATTTGGTTTGTATTGCCACTTATTAAGGGCTTAGTCTATTTGATAGACAACGCAGAGTTAACTGGGCTACGAGCAAAAACTTTATTTCGTTTTGCTATTTTTATTAGCTTAATGAGCTTTCTTTTACTTGCAATTCCAGTAGAAAATTCAGTAGTTGTTGAGGGAGTTGTTGAAAGCCGAGAGCAAATAAATATTTTTGCTCAAGTAGATGGTACGCTTTTGGATTTTATGCCAACAGATGAAAAGGTTGAAAAAGATAAAAGTCGCATTGTGAAAATTGATAATGCTGGACTTATGGCTGAACTTGAGCAAACGCTTCATTCTATTGCAGTTACAAAAGCGCAATATGAATATTCAAATGAAATGAGTGATACAAATTCAGCTGGTATGTATGCTCTTGAGCATCAATCTAACTTGCGGCAATTTGAAATTTTGCTTGCGATGAGTAAAGAGCAACTTGTATTTGCACCTGTGAGCGGAATTTGGGTTGCACCAGATTTATCTCGTCGACATGGAAAGTGGGTTGCAAAGGGTGATGTGCTTGGTAGTATTTATAATCCAGAAAATTTACGTTTAAGAGCATTAGTTGACCAATTTGATGCTGCAAGACTTTTTGCAGAGCATATTAATTATATAGAATTTAGTGTTTCAAATCGAATGGATATAAATAAAGCTGATGGTGTTCTTTTTAGTGCTAAGCTAGAAAATGTTCCAGTTCCAGCCGGTCGACGGGAGCTTTTCCACCCAGCTTTAGCAATTCAGGCAGGTGGTCAAACACAAACTGTTCAAAATAAAGAGGGTGAAATACTTAGTGCTTCACATTTTTTTGAAATAAGTTTGTTACCAGAAAAATCGGCAGTACCACATTTGTTATCAGGTCAAAAGGTATTAGTTCGACTTGTATTTGACAAACAAGCCATTGGTTTACAGTGGGCAAGACGCGTACAGCAATTTTTTGCAAGGTAGTTTGTTATGAGATTTGCTGAAACATTTGAACTTGAACAACTTTTTGCAGATAGAGATGTTCCACGGCGTGTTCCTCTTGGTTGGGATTGGTTTGTTATGCGTTTTGAATTATTTTTTAGTAAAAAACCAAGAGCTTATAAGTTGCTTAATCAAGCTAAAAAAGTAATTGCACTCGAATCAGAATTTAATGAAATTGGTATAGATGAACTATCCTTTAAAATTAATGAGATACGTGGAATATTTAGACTTGGGCGACAAAGCGAAAGAGATTTAATAAAAGCTTTAGCATTAATTCGTGAAATGTCATTTAGAGTACGAGGTGAGAAACCATATTTAGTGCAAATTGCTGGAGCACTTGGCATATTGCAAAATTGCATTGTTGAGATGTCAACTGGTGAGGGAAAAACCTTATCATCTGCAATTGCAACAATAATAATTGCATGGCGTGGCAAGGGTTGCCATGTTGTAACTTCAAATGACTATTTAGCAGTTCGTGATGCACAAATTATGCAAAATTTATATAGTGCTTGCTTTTTATCTTGTGCTGCTATTGATCAAAATAGTGAACAACAAGAACGTAAAAGAGCCTATGCCTGTGATATTACATATTTAACTAGTAAAGAAGTCACTGCTGACTTTTTGCGTGATCAAATGGCTTTAGGTCAGATTAATACGAAAGAACAAGTTTTAACAAGGCGTCTAGCTGGTAGTTCAATGCCAGACACTGTTCAACGTGGCTTATATTCAGCAATTATTGATGAGGCTGATTCTGTATTATGTGATGGTGGAAGTACACCTCTTATCATTTCAGTGCCAAAGGCTAATGCACCAAGTACTGAGCAATATTTAACTGCATCAAACTTAGCAGAAAGTTTAAAGCTTGGTCGAGATTTTAAGCTTAATATAAACTATAGGGAAGCCAGTTTAACTGATGTTGGTAAAAAGAAAATTTTAGAGAGTACTTTACTTAATAAATGGGCTAAACGCTCACGAGCAGTTGAATTAGTAACTCAGGCAATTGAGGCAAGAAATTTTTTCCATAATTCTGTGCATTATGTGGTGCACGAGGAAAAGGTTGTGATTGTTGATGAGGCAACAGGTAGAATTATGCCAGACCATGAATGGCGAGATGGCGTGCATCAGGCAGTATCAGCAAAAGAGGGTTTAGAAATTCAAGCACCAAGGGCAACAGCAGCTCAATCTACATTTCAAGATTTTTTCTTGCGTTATAAAAGCTTAGGTGGAATGACAGGAACAGCTTGGGAGGCTCGAAAAGAATTTCTACATTTTTATCGTTTATCAGTTGTGAAAATACCAACCAATCTACCATGTAAGAGAAAGCTAGTTTACAAAGCTTTTCACATAACGAAAGAAAGTAAACTTAATGATATAGTGAATAATGTTGTAAAAGAACATAGGTCTGGTCGAGCAGTGCTTGTTGGCACAAAATCAATTGAAGCTTCAGAAAGTGTATCTAATGCGTTAAGAGAGCTTGGCATTTTGCATGATGTTTTAAATGCATTGCAACATGAAAGAGAAGCAGACATAATTGCACTAGCAGGCAAGAAAAATGCTGTTACTGTTGCAACCAATATGGCAGGTAGAGGGACTGATATAAAGCTTGAAGACTCTGTTCGAAATAACGGCGGATTACATGTGATTCTAACAGAAATGCATAATTCAGCAAGGATTGATAGACAATTGCATGGTCGTTGTGCAAGGCAGGGTGACCCTGGTACTATTTCTGATATTATCTGTTTGGAAGATGATCTTTTTAAAACAATACCAAATTTTTGTCGTTACAGCTTATCAATTCTTTTACGTACATTTTTACTAAATAAAGTTACAAATTCACTAGCATGGTTAATTGCTAGATATTGTCAGATTTCAGGTGATCGACATGCTTTAAAGATGAGAAAAAATATGATTAAAAGCAATCATCATTTTGCAGATTTAATAAGTTATACAGGTAAAAAAAGTTAGAGGTGAAGCATGATTGAACAAAAAAATAAAGTTCAAGAAATAGCAGATGATTTAGGAATTAGCGTTTGTTTATATCCGCCACAAGATAATAAACAAGGATTTATGCAACAATTTAAATCATCACAGAGCATACCAGTTACTGCGCAAGGTGATTATGTTGTTTCAGCAGCTGTTTTGCCAAGTGGTTTAAATTTATCTAAAGATTGTCAAAAATTCCTTGAAGAACTTTTTAAAGATGGATCAGAGCAAGAAACTTTTGAACATATAGAAGAAAAAATTCATCTTGATGCAATTATTCAAACTTTTAGTGACTATGGCAGTGAAATGCAACCATTACTTAGACTATTACGTGAAAAAGCAGAAAATGATGATAGGCTAGCAAGCTTAATTAAAATATTAGAAGATCGCTTAAGCTCAGAAGTTAAAATTATTGCTAACTTAGCACCACGTGAAGCTCAAGTTCTTGAACTTGCTGCAAAGGGTATGAGTAACGCTGAAATTGCAAAAAACTTAGGACTACAAACAGTAACAATAAATAAAGCATTATCAAGAGCTTATCGTAAGCTTGATGCTAAAAACCGTACTGAAGCAGTTCATAAATGGATTTTTTTAAAAGGAAAATAATTTTTTAAAAAAATATTAAGCAATATATTAAGTTATTTCAATAGAATATGTGTAATGTATCTGATTAGATATATTGCACATATTCTATTTTTTTGTTTTAAATTTAATTAAGGTCTAAAATAAGGTTTATGATGTAACTAAGTTAAAAAAATAAAATTATTGATAAAGAAAATATTTGCAGGAGGCTACTATGTCTATAATCCGTAAAATACTAAAGAGTGCAAGTCAGGTTGTTACTGATTCTGGAATTAACACTTGTTATACTTCACCTCAAACAAAGAAAAATAGGATTCCTGCAAGTTTTGAGCAATTAGAGCCACGCCAGCTACTTTCTGCAACGCAAGTTGAGGCGGACTCTAATATTTCTTTTGAAAGCACTATAGTTGAGCCTGTTATTGTAACTATTGGTGAGGGTTTTAATACAGCTGGTGATGCTGTTAAAAATACTATTGATTTAGCGACTGCCGATTTAGTAAGTATTTATAATAGTGTTACTGGTTTTATAGGTGATACTTATGGTGGCATAGTAGGTGAAATTCCTAGCGGTGAATTTAATTACGGTGATGTTAATATTGACGGTTCAGTAGATTTTTCAAGGGCAACTCAAACAATTAATCATGACTCCAATATTGGCTTATACATGTCGATTAATGGTGATGTTACACTTGATACTATTCATTTTAATGATGACATAAAAAATGCTGCAAATTCAACCATTGCTATCATGGCAAATGGTACAGTTAACCTTAGAAATATTGATTTTACAGGCATTGAAACTATAATTATTCGTGCTGATTTTGTTTATCTTGATGGTATTGATATTAATACTGCTCAAGGCGATGCAAATAAATTCCAAGTAATTGCAATGGATAGCATAGCTATTGGTAATGCTACTGACCCTAATAGCTCTCAGGATATTACAGTTAATCAAGGTGCTAGTTCAAGTATTAATGAACATACACTTGACTTTACAGCCATGACAAGCCTTAAATTGCTTGAGGGGGCAAGCATTGTTGATGATGGTGTTTTAAAAGCTCATGTTAATTTTACAGCTCCAGATATTAGTATTACTGGTACTGGCATTACAGCAGATAAAAGTATTGATATTGGTGGTGATTTTGTTGCCTTTGCAAAAGAAGAAGCCTTTTTACACCCATTATTAGGCTTTTTACCTATTCGTTTTTCAAGTGGTGATGCTAGAATTACTGTTGATAATGCTAGCATTGAAGCAAGCAATGTTCAGCTTGAAGCCTATGTTCAGACTGAAGCCGCTTATCAATTTCCTGATTTAGGTGAAATTTCAGGTAATGTCTATGTTGAAGCTATTTATTCAGCTATGAAAGACCATGCCTTTATTGAAATTTTGCATAGCATGGGCTTAGATGTTTTTACGCCTGATGTAGTTGATTCTGCCGTCGACGCTCAAGATGCAATAGCAGAAATTGCCTTTGGTCCTTATGCCGCACCGGCTATTCCTGGTTTATCCTTTTATACTCAATTCTTAACGCAACCTCTTTCTGATGTGCTAACTACTTTGATGGATCAATTCACAGTTGAATTACCATTTTACGTTAGCACAGCCACAGCAGAAGCAGTGGTTGAAATTAAGGGTAATACACAATTAACAGCAACTGATGGCGATTTAAATATTGTTGCTACAAGTTCAGTTATTAATGAAGCTGATAGCTATGTTGATATTATTGGTATCAATATTCTTTCAAATAGCACAAAGGCAAAGGTGCTAATTGGTGAAAATGATACTGACAACATTAATCTTTATGCTAAAAACGATATAAATATAGCTAGTTTTAGTACTAATACAAATGAAAGCAAGCTTATAGCTATTTTTGCTCCTGCCGCTCGTAAAAAAAATGGTGAATCAAAAAGTAAGCATTCAGCAATATCATTTGCATTTGGCATGACAATGAATCAAGCCCTTGCAAGTGTTGTGATTGGTAGGAATGTTAACGCAGTAGCTGAAAATGATGTTAATATTAAAAGCTTAACTGTTGAAGAATTAACAAATACAGTTAAAGCAAATTCTACTTGGAAAGGTTTGCTTGGCATTGCTGTTGCTATTAATACCGGTGGTGGTGAAAGCCTTGTTAGTGTTAAGGGTAATATTTTAGCAAAAGAGGGTGATGTTAATATTAATTCTAATATTATTACCAATATCACCACTATGTCTTCAACTGTTAAAGGTCTCTTATTTGAAGCCGCTCCTCCTCCGCATGTTGACCCACGTGCAATGGACGCTTTTAATGCTGTTGCAGTTAAGGTTATAACAAACTTATTACGTCCTTTTGGCGGCTTAATGGAAACTAAAAACCTTGGCCTTGGTACTACAGTTGCTTATGCATCTCATGGTTCAGCTGCTAATACAATTATAGGCTCAACTGCAACTATTACCTCACAATTTGGTTCTGTTAATTTACATTCGCAAGCTGATACAACTCCTGTTATAGAGTCTTCCTCAAGTAGTTCTTATGCCGTTGAGGCTCAGGTTACTCAAGGTACGATTTACATGGCACAGAACAATGCAAGTGGCGAAAAAAATATTAAAAGTTCTTCAAAAAATCCAAATACTGGCGCTGCAGTTGCAGTTGGTATTAGTACTCTTTCAACAAATGCTGAAACAATAGTAGAAGATGGCGCAAAAATTAACTATAATCAACGTGTTGATATTACATCTGACGCTAACTATTTCTTGCCATCAACCTTTAGAACCTTAGCAGGCTTTCAACTTCCAAACTTAGGTGCACCAATTGAGATTGATTTTGGTCATTTAGGTGAAACTCTTGGTGGTTTTTTAACCATGTGGAATATCGAGGAGTTAACTTCATTTATTAATGGCATTGGTGAGTTGCAGGAAAGCTTACAGCAAGAATACTTAGATTTGCAAGATGCTGTTCTAGGGCAAGCTTTTAACTTAGATAGCGTGAATGGCAATCAAGGCTTTGCAGTTCCTAACTCCTACGTTTATGCTTCAACCGGTGGTGCAAAAAGCTTATCAATTTCTGCAAGTATGGCTTATATCAAGCAAGATAACAACTCAAAAGTTAGTGTTGGCGATAATGTTTCTATTATGCGAGTTGGTGGCGCTACATCTAGTGATATTAGAAGCGGTGGTACAATTCAACTTGATGATGCATATAGTAATTTAAATGGGCTTGTGACTTATGAAGTTTATGCAGGTGGAACAAGCTTAAATGGTTTAATTGCAGGTGAAGAATATTATGCTGTTGTTGATGCTAATGGTCTTTTAACTCTTTATCATAATAATAGTGGTACTCAAGGAAGTAAAATTACTTTAGGCGGTAATACTAACGATACAAGACATTACTTTATATTTGAAAAATCAAAAGCAGTTGAATTTGACTATTCACTCTTTGATAATAAATGGCAAATTGGCACAACTGATAATACAATACTTGCAATGAACAGTGCGCATGGTATGCAAACTGGTGATATTGTTAATGTTAGCTCAACAAGTGGTTCTAATTTTGGTCTTGATGCAAATTCACTTTACATGGTGTTTGCACGTAGCACTACTGAACTAAGCTTTAAGAAAATTGAAAACGGTAAGGTTGTTGGCGATTTTATTGTACTTAGTATAACTGACGATTTTGCAAGTGATGATAGCAATAAATTTTACTCAATTAGTGAGGCTACAGCAAGTGAAAAAGAGAATTTAGGGCTGTCATTTACGCTTACAACTGCTGAATATAACAGCTTTAATAATGAAACTTATGATGTATTTAATGGCTTTAGTTCTGGTGATATTATTAGGTATACAAGTACTGGAGCAGCAATAAGCGGTCTTAGTAGTGGTAGTGAATATGTTATAGAGTTAATTGGTGGCTCTAGTTTTATGCTTTATGATACAAGCGGTAATATTATCAACTTAAGTCTTGATGCTGCTGCTTTAAATTCACAGCATAAATTCACAAAAGAAAATGATCCTAGCAAAAGTTCTGATGATATTTCTGTTTATATTAATGGCAATGAATTATCAGTTCAAAGTATTGAAATAAATGGTGTTACTTCATATTCATTAAGAGCTCAACTGAAAGGTGATAGCTTTATTTCTAATACTATTGAAAGTCTTGCTCTTAGCACTGGTGATGTTATTGAATACACTAGCACAGGTGCGTCTATCTTTGGTCTTGAAAGTGGAAAACAATATGAAGTTTCAGTTTTAGACGGTGGTAGGTTAACGCTTCGTGCTTATGATGCAAGCACTCAAATAGCATTTGGCGATTATATTATGCTTGGTCGTCAAATTCAAGGTGATGCGGAGCATACTTTTACTCTTGTAAAAGTTTATGCAAATGCTCCAATTCAAGTTGATGCTGTAGAGCAAAATACTAATCCTAATGCTATTTATGTTAACACGCATGATTACGTGACTGGTGATAAGCTTATAGTTAAAATGCTTGATGCTTCGTTATCAACAGAAGAAAATCCTGTTTATACTCAAGTTTTAGGTACATACACAGTAACTCGAATATCAGAAACAATGATTACTTTACAAGATGTAAATGGTAATTATATACAATTCCCTGATTTTACAAGCGATATTCACCCAGAATTTTTACTTGCACGCCCAAGTCAAGCTGATTTAAACACAAGTATCGTGAATGATGCAAATGGAAATTACGATTATCTTAAGTTTGATGGCGATATATCATATCTTTATGATGGTGGAACAATTATTTTAAATTCTGATTTAATTTATACTGTAACTGAAAATCTTTATGATGAGAATGAAGACCCTATTTTAGAGACTGTTCAAGTTTACGACATGAATGGTAATCCCGTTTTAAGTCCAGATGGTACACCTGTAACTGTAGAGCAAGTAAAAACTGAAACTAAAACAGTTACTTTAAAAGCTGGCACAGAAGTTTTTGCTAAACTCGTTTTTGCAAGAGATGCAAATGGATATATAACAGAAACAGTTATTGGCGTGCGTTTAGCAGTTGATGAACAAAGCTATTTAGCGGCTGATTATATTGAAATTGATAGTTATAATGGTACAGTAAGCATTGTCACTGAAGAGCTGGCTGTTTCAAAAGACACCTTAAATATTGCACAGTATTTATTCCAAAGTACAGGTGCACATAATGCTCAAGATGGAACGACAGTTACTTATACTCCACTTGATACTAATGGAAATCCTGATATAAATAATATTAGATACTTTACTATAAATGTATTTGACGATTATCATTTTAGTTTGTCAGAAGTTGATAGTTCTGGTGAATTAAAAGCAATTAAAGTTAGTGATTTTATGGCACTTACTAGTGGCAGTTTTGAACTTGGCAAACCAGTAGAGGGCTTATTAGTTCAAACTGAAAACTTGATTGCACCGCTTGAAAGTTTAAGCCTTGATAATCATGGTCTTACAACAGGTCAAAGACTTATACATGAATATACTATAACTGATGAAAATGGTGAAGATGTAATAATTACAACTACATATTATGTTATTGTAAAAAATGCTAATGAATTCTATTTGGCAGAAAGTTATAATCATGCATTACAAGGTTTTGCATTAGCGGGTGATGCTTTACCATCTGTTGGTCATTTACGTAATTTAGAATCTGGAATTTTTATTGAATCAACAAGTTCTGATAAAACTATTAATGTAACAGGGCAGTTATTCACAGGTCTTGGACCTACTCGTGGTCTTTTCCCTGCTTCAACATATTATGTGCCAAATGCTCCATCAGCAGCGAAAGCTCTTTTCTGGCTAGATGTTCAAAATCTTCGTGGAAATATAAAAAATATGATTACAAATCGTTATCCAAGTTCTTCAACTGGAGCTGGTGCGAGCATACAAATTTTAGATTTCTCACATGAAACTCAAGCTCAAGTTGGTAAGGGGGCAAGTTCAAGCACATCTTTATTGATTGGTGATAGTCTAAACATTAATTCATATAGTGATAATGGTATTTTCTCTTTCTTATTAGCTGGTGCGATGGGCGAGCTAAAGAGTTACTCTGGTAGTCTTGGCGTTATTATGGTGGATAATGTAACTACTGCTGATTTAAGTCTTGGTAGCGGTAGTGCTTATATTGGTAATAGCCTTGGCGGTGATTTAACAATTACTGCTAAGGATAATACTTATTATACTCAATTATCACTTGCTCTTAATATGTCTGAAACTGCAATTGGCGGAACTGCATTTGTCCAAGCTATTGATCGTGAAACTATTGCTGCAATTGGCAATGAAAATGCTGAAACTGCAACAGGCAGTGTATATGTTACTGGTCGTGCTGATATTGATGCTCATACGACAGGACAAAATATTGCGGCTGTTGTTGGTGCATCAGTTGCAACTCCTCCTGATAGTGCTCAGCCTAATTATCAAAAACCAACAAACCCTTATGATGCCTTTGCAAGTTCAAATACAAATTATCAAGGTGTAGATGCTGCGCTGCATAAAACAAGTAGATTTACTTCTAAAAATAATACTAGCAATAAGGGTGGCGATATTGATGAGATGGTTTCAACTTATAACAGCAATATCACTCCAAAAACGCCTGCTGGACAAACGCCTCCACCTCCACCTCCACAACCTGCCGGTAAAAGTACAGCTATTGCGGCTCAATTATTAGTTAGCTCTTATAATGAAGAAACTAAGGCAATAGTTCAAAATTTATCAACTCTTGTTGTAGCAGGATTTTTAGCTCGTGCAGTTAACGATACAAAACAAGTCGTTGTTGCAGGTGCTTTAGGTATTGCTCTTGAGGGTGGAACTGGTGGCGCTGGTTCTGGTATAAATAAAGATAACCTAGGTGTTGGTGCGGCTATTGTCGTTACTGTTAATGATAAAACAGCTGAAGCTTATGTTGATAATGTAGCTACAATGATAGTAAGCGAAGATGATTTTGCTTTAGACTCTAGAGATGAAAGCCTTAATATTGTCATTGGTGCTGGACTTGGTGCAGCAACTGGTGGCGCTGGTGGTGCTGGTACCTTATTAGCTAATATCCATGAATCTAACACTAAATCTTACATTGCAAATAGTGATTTAACTGTTGAGCAAGGCGCTGTTCATGTGCTTAGTCAACGTGATATTTTCATGGTGACTGTTGCTGGTGGTGGCGGATTTGGTAAGTCAAAAGGTATTGGTGTTTCAGTAGGCATTAATGACTTAAGCGGAAATACAGAGGCTTATATTTCAAATTCTTCTATCCAAGCGCTAGAAAATATTGATGTATTAGCACTTAGCGGAAGTTCAAGCTCACGCTCAATTTTAATTGATGAAGATACCCCTGGTAATAGTGGTATAACTGATGTTTCAGATTTAAATGCTGGATATAATTTGATTTCTATTGGTGCTAGTGTTGGTGTTGCAACTGGTGGCGCTGGTGGTGCTGGTGCAATAACAATTAATATTATTAGCGGTGAAACAAAGGCTTATATTGTTGGTGATGACAGTGATGGTGTTGATACTATCTTAGCTGGTGAAAATGTTAATGTACAAGCATTAGATCAGTTTGGTGTAGTTTCTATCGGTGGTTCAGTAGCCTATTCAAGTAATGATCAAACTGCAAATCCTCCTTCAAGCACAAAATCAGTTGGCTTTGTTAGCTCATTAAACTGGATTACGTCTAAAGCTTCTAGCCAAGTTTTTAATGTAAATATTGGTAATAATACTTATAATGACTCTCATGTAACTGTTGAAGCAATATCAAAGCAAGATATTATTGCAATAGCTGGTGCTGTTGCTGTTAGTGCTGGTGGTAATGCAGGCGCATTTACCTTAGCAGCGAATGTAATTAGTGCTGGTACAACAGCTGAAGTTAATAGTGCAACAATTATTGCAAATCAGTTAGCTGTTCATTCTGCTAATGAAGCAACTATTTTATCAATTGCTGGTGGTGTTTCAAAATCTACTGGTGGTAACGTTGCGGCGGCAATAGCTGTTAACGTGATTGATGGCGCTTCAATGCCAAGCCTTGATGTTGATAATTTAGATGATAGCTTTGACTTTACAAATGCCGGAAACTTAGATGTTAGTGCTACTGTTAGAAATTCAAATATCACTTTAAATGGTGATACTGATGAGTGCATGCAAGTTTTAGCGGAAGCTTCAAGTGCGATTTTATCCATTGCAGCAGGTGTTAGTATTACAACGGAAGATAGAACTTCTAGCATGCCTAACACAAGTTCAAGTTATGCTGGCTCTGTGAGTGTTAATGTAATTAATCGTAGCGTAACAGCAACAGTTGAAAGTAGCACTTTAAACTTAACGCAAGGTAAACTTAGCATAGTTGCTCGTGATTTCATTGGCTCAGAAAATGACGGTAGCCAAATTTTAGCAATTTCTGGTCAAGTTGGTCTTAATTTTTCTGGTAATCAAAGTGGTATTGCTATTGGTGGTAACTATATCGGTGGTAATGTTTATGCCGGCATTAAAAATGAAGAAAATAATACTAGAAATTCTATTATTAATGCTGGCGAACTTGAAATTGAAGCTCATTCAGTAGGTGAAATTTTAAGCCTTAATGCCTCAGTTGCACTTGCACTTAGTAAGCAACCAATGAATACTGCAAAAAGTGGAACTATTGCTGTTAACGTAATCAATAAAGACGTAACAGCTACTATTGAAAATGCAACTATTAATGCTGGTCCAATATCTGTATCAGCAAAAGACAGTGCTGAAATTTTAGGTCTTGCGGCTTCACTAGCCTTTGCAAAAGGCGTACAATCTAGCACGCTTAGTGGTGTTTTAGCAGTTAATGTGATTACTACGAATCAGCTTGCAAATGTTTATAATAGCACAATAATTTCAAGTGGTGATGTAGATGTTTTAGCTGATGGTAAAAATAGTATTCATGCTGTTAACCTTGGTGCGGCAAATAAAGGCTTAGTTCTTAATCCTAATGTAGTTGTTAATGATACTGATACCGTAGTTGAAAAAAGTACAATTACAACAACTGGTGATTTAGGCATCTATGCAACACAAGGCATAGCAGGCACAAGAAGCACAGAGTCTTGGATTAGCAAAACGACTGGTGATCACAAAAGTGATGTTGATGCTTATTTGAGCACTTCTGGCATTGAATTTGATACTAATATTGTAGCAATAAACTTTAATATTGCGGCAAATAAAGGTGATGCAAGCACGATTGGTGTTGGTGTTGCTGTCAATGTGGTTACATCTAATGTTGATGCAATAGTTAAAAATTCAAGCTTAAGCTCAAGTGAAATGGCAATAGAAAGTATTAATAGTGCTAAAATAATTGCTGTTACAATGGGTATTGCATGGTCAATGGGTGGTCAAGGAACTTTTTCAGGTAGCGCTATGCTTGCTTCAAACACAACTGCTGGTGGTGCAACGACTAGCATTGGTACAAGCTCCTTAACTAGCACTAATGATATGAGCATAAGTTCACGTAATAATGCTGATATTTTTGCTTTAGCAATTAATGCAGCTGTTTCAACTAGTGGTTCAGCTGGTGGTTTATTCGTAGGCGTTAATGTAATTGCGATGGATACAACGACAAGCATTAGCGGTGATGGTATTTCTGGAACAATTAAAAGTGGTGGTGACCTTTTTGTCCAAGCTCAAGACACATCAAATATTTGGGCCTTTACCGTTGCTGCGGCAGTAGGTACAGGTGCAAGCAGTAATGCTGTGGGTTTTGCAAACAATACATCTGTAATAACAGGTGAAGTTAAAACCTCAATCTTTAATATGAACACAATTGACGTTGGTGGTGACTTTACTGTTAACGCTTATTCTAGCAATTTGATTGTTAATGTTGCGATTGGTGTTGCTGTTTCAACTGGTACAGGTTTAGCACTGCAAGCGACCTTATCAGAAAATATCATTGTAAAAGATATTTTAGCAGAAGTTCAAACTGTAAAAACAATTACAGTTGGTGGTAATATGGTTGTTGATGCTCAAGAGCAAGTACCATCAAAAATTGCAGATGACTGGGAAAAAGCGTCTTACATGAAAGGCGTTGGCTTTGATGAATCAACTGTAAATACTGACGGTGCGAACAATGCACAAACAAAGGAAGCTGGCGTTAGTGTTGGTGATGGAACTTCAGAAAAGCAAGCAGATGGCACGCATAATTATAATGCTAGCGATGCCCTATTTGAACCGGCTAATGGTATATTCTCACTCGTTATTTCAGTAGCAGTTTCAACTAAAGGAACAGCCTTATCAGGTGCATTAAACTTTAATTGGTTACAACGCTCAACTTCTGCCATTGTTAATGATGTTGAAAATTTAAGGCTTACAAGCTTAGCACCTTCTTTAAATGGCGCAAAAAGTGGCATGATAGTTAATGCTAAATCTTCAGCAGCAGCATTTGGTGCTGTAGTTTCTGTTGCGGCGTCAGGCAAGGGAGCTGCTGGTGGTTTATCTGCAGCTATAAACGTATTAGATAATGAAACAAAGGCTATATTAAGCAATAGTAATGTTGGTGGCTGGAGTGGTTCTTACTGGAACGACAGTAAACTTGGAAATGTAACGGTTGACTCTGAAAATATTTCTGGTGCAGTTGCCTTTGTTATTGCAGTTGGTGCTAGCGGTGGTGAAGCTGGAGCAGGCATAACTTTTAGTATGAATCTTGGTATAAGTTCAGGTTCTAGTCTAGATTTATCAAACTCAAATGATGAAGATAAAAAAGATAAGGCTCGTGAATTAAGTCAAAGTTATAGTGCAAATATTGAAAGCGATGGCGCAAGCACTTATACTGATGATAGTTCAAGTACTGCCAAATTAGGTGGGGAATCTGCCGAGGCTAGTATTATATCTTCAAATCTTTATTCAAGTGGTGCTTTAAGTGTTGAAGCCTTGCAAAACAGCGCACTTATGTCAATTAATATTGCAGTTGGCGCTAGTGCAAAGGTCGGCGTTGCGTTTAGCATGGGCTTAAATCTATTAACAACTAACTCTTTAGCAAGAATTGAAAATTCTAACTCGTCTTATTATATTAATTCAGGCTCAACAACTGTAGCTGCTACTACTTCTGGAAAAACATGGGCATTCTTAGTTTCAGTTGGTGCAGCAGGTACTTTAGGCTTAGCAGGTGTATTTAGCTTAAGTAGGGTTGAAGGAAATGCCCAGTCTTACATTAGTGGTGGTAATGTAAGAACTTCTGGTGGTGATGTTAAAGTTAGTTCATATGCAAATACTGACATGTTAACAGTTGGTATTGCTGTTGGTGCTGGCGGTACTGGCGGTGGTGCCGGTGCAGTTGGTCTTGCTTTGGCTGGCAATACTGTAACAGCTGAAATTTTAGGTCAAGCATCTATCAATATTCATAACGGTAGCCTTATAGTGAACGCTAAAAATGAAACTGGCGTTGTAACAACCTCACTTGGTGTGGCAGGTGCTGGAACAGGTGCTGGAGCAGGTGCGACTGCTATAAATATTTCAGATTGGTCAGAAGCTAAGAATTATGACCCTAATGCACAAACAAAAAATAATGCACAAGCAAAAGATGCTAATGAAAGCTTAGTTGGTTTAAGTACAAGCAAGAAGAGTGATTTCCAAACTAAAGCTTCTGTTGAAGCTAACAGTATTAAAATTACTGGAAATATCTCAACTATGGGTAGTGTTGACGTTATAGCTGAAAACTATGCAAGCTTTGTGGCAGTATTATTAGTTGTTGCAGGCTCTGGAACTGGAGCTGGTGCTGGTGGTTTAGTTCTAAATATTTTAGACTCTAATTCACATGCTAATTTAAGCGTAGTAAATAATTTGAGTATTGCTAATAGCGCAATTAATGTTGAAGCTAAAAACTCCACTAAAATGTGGGCAACAATGCTTGCCGTTGCAGGCTCTGGAACAGGTGCTGGAGCAGGTGCAGTTGCATTAAACCTTGGTAGTGCAAGCAGTGATGCGCATATTAATGGTGGTTCAACTTCAAGTACTTCACAGTCACAATTTACAGCAAGAGATATTAATGTTAATGCGCAGTCTAATGCAGATGTTTATGCTCTTGCTCTTTCTGTTGCAGGCTCTGGAACAGGTGCTGGCGTTGCTTCATTTGCAATTAATACTTTAAAAAATGCTACAGTTGCGACAATTTCTGGTCTTGGTTCTGGAAGATTTGTTATTAATGCTGAAAATGTTGATGTTTTAAGCACTAACACAAGCACAATCGTAGCAAGCACCTTAGGTGTTGCAGGCTCTGGCTCTGGTGCTGGTGGCTTGTCATTAAGTATTAACGTATTTTCAGGTAATGCTCTTGAACTTGCAAATATTGCAAATAGCAGTAAGAACATTGAAAGTGGAACTAACACTTTAAAGGGTTTGGCAGAAAATACTAATTATAATGTTGCAGAATCTGGCTCATACCTTTATTTAAAGGATACTGAAAACAATTCCACAATATTCATTGACACTAATGGTGTTACTGCTGATAAACATTATATTGTTCGCCGTGATGAGCATGGTAGTGAAACTCTTTATTCATTTACAAAAAATGCTATTTCAAGTGGTGCAATTAATCTTTCTCAGCTTTATAATGAAGAAACAGGCAGATATGGTGATTTTGATAGCATAGACGTTAATGATACCTTTACTTATCGTTCAACAAAACATGGTGCATCAACTTATGCAAGTGAAACTGTTGAAGAAATTAAATCTTCAGCAGTGATAATTCAAAATGTTAATATGACAGCGAAAAGCCTAGATGCGCTAGCTAGCTCAAAGCTTAAATCAGTAACAGTTTCTTCTGGTGTTGCAGGTTCTGGCGGTGGTTCTGGTTATGGTTCAATTGCTATTTCTATAGCTAACAATTCAGTCCAAGCAATTATTGATAATTCAGAGCTTGATATTAACGGCAATATGAGTATGGAAGCCTTTAATAGCTCAAAAACTTATAATATTGCGATTGCAATTGCTGGTGCAGCTTCTTATGCTGGCGGCATGGGCGTTGCGATTAGCTCTGATTCTGGTGCAACTACCACAAAAATCAGTAATTCTACTATTAATAGTACTGGAAATATCTATCTTAAATCAGAAGCTAGTCTTGATATTTTAAGCTTGAATTTTGCAATAGCAGGCTCTGGTGTTTATGCTGGAGCAGGTACTATTTCTGTTAATATTTTACAAGGCACTGTAAGTTCAGATATTCTTGGTTCAACAATTACAGCTGGCGGAACACTAAGCACTTTAGCTAACTTTAGTAAAGCAACTGATAGTGCAAGTAGCCTTGCAAATATTGTTGATGGTAATGATAGAGAAAACTTAACTGCTGTTTTATATGAAGCTAACACTCGTTACGGTGAAGCACAAGCTGACGCTTCAAAGGATAAGACTAATCCTAATCAAACAAGTATGGAATATGATACAAATTCCTCTGCTGATGAATTTAAGGATAGCCTTAGTCATTCTGGTATAGTTTCAGTATCAATTTCAGCAGCTGGCGCAGGTAAAATAGCTGGAGCTGGTGCTATATCAATTAATGAACTTAGTGGTGATGTAGCAACTAACATTAGTAATAGTACAATAACAACAGATATTGCTGAAATTAAATCTTCAATGAATTCTAAAATTCAGTCTTATGTTATAGCTGCGGCAGGTGGTGGAAAACTAGGCTTATCAGGTAGTATTGGATTAAATGAAATTGCTGGTACAACTAAAACTATTATAACTGATACTGATATTACTGTAGGCAAAAAAGCTGATATTATTGCAACTCAAGAGCTTGCAATAACAGGTCTTGTTGGTGCATTTGCAGGTGGTTCTATTGGTGTTTCATTTGGATTAATTATAAATACCCTGTCTGGCGATGTTAGAGCGGGCATGGTAAATGGAAGTCTAAATGGTAGAAATCAATCCTCAAGTGATGCTTATATAACTGCTTATAGGGCAACTGATGTAAAAGCTTATGCTATTGGCGTTGGGCTTGGTGCAGGTGCATTATCTGGTGGTGTTGCTGAAAATACTTTAAAGGGTAGCACAAAAGCCTTTATGCAAGACGTAAGTGCTAGCACTTTAAATGATATGTATGTAATAGCAAATGAAAACATAAACTCAACAACTATAGGTGTTCAAGCCTCAATTGGTGCGATTGCTGTTTCAGCTGGTGTTGCAATAACTAGTGCAACCGGTACAGTTACATCTGAAATAGTGGGTAGTAATTCTAAATTTGAAAATATTAATAATCTTAAAGTCTTATCAGATTCTAATGCTGACTTGTCAATTAAGGGTATTGGTGCGGCAGTTGGTGGTTTAAGTGTTGGAGTTATCATTTCAGAAATTGAGTTTGAAACTGATGTTTTAGCTAGTATTTCAGGTGCTAATATATCAAGTGTTAATTCAGTTGAAGTGACTGGTGATGGTGATTGGAATTTATACTCTTTCTCATTGGCAGGTGCTGGCGGTGTGCTAGCAGTTACTGGTGCTGATTCAAAAGTTAATATTACTGGTTCAGTTGACTCACATATTGATAATAGTAGTTTACATGATGTTCGTAATATTGATGTGAATGCTTATGCAACTCCAAAGGCAAAAGCAGTTTCAGTTTCACCTGCAATTGGTATAGCAGGTGCAATTGGTGTTGCACTTGCAACTGCTAATATTTCACCTACAATTAAAGCTTTCGTGGATAATATTAATGTAACGCATAGTGTTTATTACGATAAGTATGGCAATATTAATAGTAATATTCCGGTTGTTGTGCCTAATGTTAGTATTAATGCAGAGCTTAGACGACCAACTACAAAAGGTGTTTATAATGCTGAAACTACAAGTTTTGCATTATCAACAGGTATTTTATTTTCTGGTGCTGGCGCAGGTTCAACTACTACTAATAACGCTACACTTATGGCGTATGCACGAAATCTTAGAGCTGCAACATTAAACTCACTTGAAGTAGTTGCAAATCTTAATCCATCGCTTTATGCGTATTCAACTGGTGTTGGTGTTAGTTATTTCATTGCAGGTGTAGGCGCTGCAACTTCTGACCTTGACTCAGATGCAACAACTTATGCCTTTGTAACGAATATTGGTGAAACAGAAGTTCTAAATAATTTTACAGTTCATGCAATTTCAAATGTTTATACTAAGCAAGAAGCTGTCGCAGGTAGTGGTGCAATTGGTTTAGCAATTTCTGCTTCAGCAGCCAACCAAGTACTTAATGGCACAACTAAAACGTCTATTGGCTATGATTATGATTTATCAAAATCTGCAAATGGTAATTTTAAAGCTGATACAATAAACCTTAAAGCAAATAATATTTTTGATATTAAACTTAGTACAAACTCTGTGTCCGTTGGTAATCTAAGTGGTGCTGGTGGTGAACCTGATTTAGAAGCTGCAATGACGACAGAAATTTTAATTGCTAAAGATGCTAAGCTTGAAGCAACAGATATTAGAATTTTAGCTCAATCAGAAATTTTACGTTATGCACATGAAAATACAACCTATTCAACTGCCGTTGGTCTTTTAACTGTTAATGCTGGCGGTACACAAAATGATTTAGCCGCAGATACTAAGGTTATAATTGCTGAAAATGCACAACTTTTAGCAACAGGTAGAGCTTCAGATAAGGATTATTTAATTGTTCAAGCATATAATATTTTAGATGTGCATGATAGATTATCCTTTGTGAGTGCTGGTATTGTTGGCGTTCCTGCAATTGCAAGTACAATGTATGGTGATTTTTCAACTGACATTATTCTTGAAAAAGGTGCAAGTGTAAAAACAGAGCATCTTTTAGGCTCTGATGTAATATTACATTCAGCTAGTTATGAAGGTCTTGATTTAAATACAGGTGTAAAGTTATTTGGTTTAGCTTCATCTGGTGCTTTAAGTTCAATTATGGAAATAGATAGCACAAACACAATTACTATTAAGGATTCAGCTAGTGTATATAGTTCTCGTGACTTAGTACTTTCAACAGGTGCTTTAAGTTATGAATATGATGAATTTATAGCATTTAATAATAGAGATGTTCATAATAGTGAGAATGCAAGAAATGTTGATAATGTAAAACTTGATTCTTGGGAAATGCTTGTCAGCCTCTATAATTTTGGTAGTACCTCTAAACCGCAAATGCAAACAATTACTGGTGTTGAAACTAGTGACTTAAATGAATTTGCAAAGCTCGTTTATCAGGGTAAAATTACTGACGCTTTAAAAGAATATAAAAACGCAGCAAATGCAATACTATCGAGATTTGTTGATGATCAAAATCAAATAGACCCAGCAAATTATGATTGGACAATTTATGATGATGCAAAGATAAAAGAAGGTTTTGTTAAGGAAATTGGTGGTGGATATGTTTATATGTCTGGTAATATTTACGATATTACATTTTTCCCAATTTCAGTAACTGATGGTTATTTAAACTGGAATCAAACTAACCTTTTAGATATTCAAGTTGGCGGTTTAGCTCAAGCTAAGGCTGATGCAAAAATCTATACTGACCGTGGCGGATTGTTGCTGCGTGGTGATACTATTGCTCACAACTGGACAACAGAAGCCTTTGGAAAATATGATACAACTGATATAAGTGATAATTTTGTTGGTAAAGCGTTAATTAATGGCGTGCTTGAGGGTGGCGTTAAAAATGATGTTGATGCAACTCTATATGCCTTAGACGAAGCAACTTGGAACAAATATAAAGATAGTTCTGAGCTTGACCCATCAGAAAAAGAACGTATTGAAAATGCTTTAGCAATTTTTGAAAGCGTATTTAACGTTTCCTACTGGGAATATTTAAAAGACCCAGAAGGCTTTGAAGAGAACACCTTAGGCAGTGATGCTTTATCAAATCTAGCTTGGAGTAATTTTGTTAATAGTTTACCGAATGGCACAAACTTATTTGACTTAGGCATTAGTGATTATGCTGAGTTCATATTAGAAACTTATGCTTCTAATAATATCGACACATTAATCGCAATTAAAGATAAGAGTCCAGGTATTACATCAAGTGACTTATCTGATTTAATTAAAAGTATAGATATTAATGGCATTGAAACAGCTTATAAGGCTGCGGGCTTAACCATTGCTGATTTTTGGCGAGGTCTTTATGATGCAAATGTATCATATGATAACTATGGCAATATGGTAACTAATTTAACAAAATCTGAAAGAGATTTTATTAATGTAATGATTGGTAGGACAATAGATAATGCCAAGAATACGCAGTTAGTAAGTAGAGAGGGTTGGATAGCTATAGCTAATGAATACATTGAGCTTGACGATAGCGGCAATATAACTTGGAATGGTCCATTTGATAGTGGTCGGAAGGCTTTTCTAACTGATTTCTATAAAGCTCTTATTGATAACTCATATACTTTGGAAGGAATATTGATACCTTATGTTGCAACTACCACTGATTTGTTGAATGCGTATGTGGCAGATCATGATAATGGTGCTAGCGTTAATTGGGATTACTATGACGCAGATAAACTTGCATATGGTATTTTAGATAGTTCAAAAACAGATGCAAACGCAAGAAATACTTCTTATGTTAGCGTGCGTGGTTGGGAAGATTTTTTAGATGCATACAGGGATTCTAGTAGTGCGACTGGTTGGAGCTCAGTTTTTGATAGTCTTATGGCAGGAAATTTAACTAATTTTGATGCATTAATTGAGGCATTAGACGAAAGCTCATCTCGTGCAGATTTAGATTCTATTCTTAGTGGGTATCCAACTACATCTTCCACGCTACTTAACAAATATGTTGATGATCATGGTTCTGTGAATTGGCATACTCATTACGATACAGTTCAAATCCAAAAAGACGCTAATGGCGCTGCTTTAGATGGCTTGTTTAATGGTGGTGACCTTAAATTTGATAGCACCTTTTGGAGTATTGTCTCTGGTGTTGTAACTAAAGATACTAATGGTAATCTTGTAACAACAAATTATGTTGGTACTATGTTTGAGGGGCTTACTCTTGGTGAGCGTGGGCAAGCAAGATTATTAGGCTATGCTCAAGGCAATATCACTGTAGCTAATAATTCTTATAAAAATACTTATGATACTTATTTCGGCGTGTATACTGCTAGCGCCAGAGAACAAGCTGCTGAAGCCTTTAAAGCGAAAGCTGGAATTGGAGATGCCTTAAATGACTTACAATATATTGCAGTTGGTACAAGCACTGACCAAATCAAGGTAAGTGTTGATGTTGAGGGTGATACTTATGGTAGTACACTAGTTAATGAATACAAAATGTTGCAAAATATCTACATCACCTATGGTGCAGAAAGTTCAGTTGGTAAAGATGCATATGCACAAATGGTGGACTTACAAGACGACCTTGTTAACTATGGTTATGGTGAAATGTCAGGTTCACGCTTTACCTTTAAACCAGATGCGAAAAAAGTTACTGTAACTGTTGAGGATATATTAATAAGTAAAGGTAATGTATTATTCTTTGCAGATACTGTTGAAGGTGATGGAACGGTTGCGGCTTATGGTGGCGATGCGAAGTTTATCCTTAAAAATGAAATCGAAAATTCAACTCTTGTTGTTGATGATCTCACTGTTGCAGCTAATTTTGGTGGTGAGGTAAGGTCTATTTGGGGTGAAATCAAGATGGATAGTAGCAATATTATTGCTACACAAAATGGTACACCATTATTGGCAATTTACCAAAATATGCAATATGGCTTGCTAGAAGTAGGCGATATTACAAATTTAAGTGGTGTTGTTTCCCTTGTCAGCCTTGGTGATATTCATATCACAGGTAATGTAAGTGCTAAATCACAAAGTGCTAGTGCTGCTGGAACTTATACACTTGAAAACAAAGAGCATGGAGCGATACATAGTGTTGGCGGTACACCTATTGGTGTTGACCCTAATGATCCTAACAATTTAGAGTTTGTTCCGGGAGCTGGAATTTTCAGCTTTGGTGATATTGATATTAAAGCCGCTTATATCAATGTTAATGGTTTAATTCAATCAGGTGTGAAAAGCTATACAATACATATTGATGGTACAGATACTTATGAAAATATCTGGCTTGATGACTATGGTAATGCTTCAACGGAATCAGGTTCAAGAAATTCTTATATTTCAGCATATTATTATGATGCTGCAAAAAATGCTTATGTCTTAAATCCATATATTGCAGGTAATGGTGTTGTAAGGCTTAATGGTCAAGTAATCAATACTAATGACGGATATGGGCAAATTAAGGTTTATTCTGACCCAACAATTAATATTACAAATACAACAGATAAGCACATTATTATTAGTGACTTGCAAGCTGGTGTTGATGGTACTGAAAACTATGATGATATTGATGATTTAACTGCTGCTCAAAAGGCAGAACTCTTTACCGAAAGTGGCATTTATATCAAGCAACCAGGTGATAGTAGTTATAGAATGTACACAGGTGGATCATTTACACCGACGGACAGTAGCTTTAAATATCATTATCGTATTGCTAGTACAAGTGAAACAAAAGAAACCTTCTCATACACTACTAAAAAATGGATTGGTATTGATGATTTAGCTAGAGATGATGGACCACACTATAAATCACATGGTGATAAGGTTACAGTAGAGAATTCTCCTGTTGATGATACTGGCGGTTATATTACTACAAACGGTATTACATATGCTAAAAACCAAGGGTTGCTTTATGATGCTGATGATGAGGCAGTAAAAACTGCTGATATTAATTCTGTTGATACTCTTTTTACTGGTATTATGGAACAATATCAAGAACTTAAAGGAACTGTTAGTCTTTGGGGTTTTAGTTTTGATATTTATGAAACACTAGAAAGGGAAACTTATTATTCTATAGATTCTGGTACTGGCGTTAGCGGTGATGCTGTACGTTATTCAGAATTAACGAGTGAAGTCCCAACTTATCATGATCCACATGAATGGAGTGAAGGTGCTTTCTTATGGAAAATTACGTATGTTAAAAACTCTAAAACTGTATCAAGTTCCTTTAAAAATGTTTTATGGATAGTGCTAGATACTAACCATGATATTGATTTAACAAGAGGTAGCGGAAACGGCAAAATTAATATTAACAATACTGGTACCGGTACAATTTACCTTGACGGTAATATCTCAACCTTTGCTGATATTAATATTGATACAAATGGTAGCATTGAAGATTTTGGCAATAGCTATATTAGCGGTGAAACAATTGATATTGATGCTAAGGGTAATATTGGTAGTGTTAATAATACCATTAAGCTAGCTGCAACTGATACAGCTCTTGAGTTAAAGGGTGCGAATATTTATGCTGAAACTTTTGGTGCTAGACTTGATAATACTGTTTTAATTCATGCTTCTGCTGAAGGTGTTGTTAATATAAATGCTAATGGAGCAGGCTTAAAAGGTTATGCTCATGGTTCAGAAGTAATATTAACAGCTCATAGAAATATTGGTTCTGAAAGAGATAATTTCATTATTGACAACACTGTTGACCAAAGTAAGGGCGTTATCGTTACTGTTAAAACTAATACAGGCGATATTTTCTTAAATAGTGGCGATAATGATATGCACATAGTTCAAGTTAGCACTGTTAGTGGCGATATTAATTTAATCACAAATACTACAAGCAGTTCTGGTTCAACAACTGGCGCAGGTATTTATGATTATAATGACTTGCAACAAATCGACCAACAAGATATTGATCGCTTGGAAGATATGTGGTCTAGCTTAGATTTATTAAAATCTGATAATGTTGAGATAAAAGAAGTTAAATTAGCAGAAACTGTTGAAGTTCAAACTGAAAATTACACAAGCATTTATCATAGTTTCTTTAAACTACAAAGTGATATTTATGCTGCAACTGGTATCACTGAGTATGCAAAAATTATTTCAGTTGACCCTGAATATGGTTTTAATGGTGATGTTGATGCGGCTATTAAGTGGATCGAAGATGGTTTATTTGAATATCGCCGTATATTAAATTCATTTGACCCTAGTTTACTAACTTCGCCTTATGATGCTGACTTGGAAATTACTGTTACAACTTTAACACCGCAACAAGCAATTAACTTTAGAGAAGTTGCTGAAAAATCAGTGTTTACAAGAACTGAACTTGTTGGCGGTCTTGTTGCAAGGTTATATAATAACTCAACTTCAACACTCGTAACAGAACAAGCTAATATTATTGGTAATAATGTTAATATTGAAACACAAGAACTTGGGCAATATGGCATTGATAGGGCGTATTTTATCACTAATTACAGTATTAAGCTTGCAAATGATAGTTTTAGTGATGAAGAAAGAGTCTATCTTGCACAATCTGACGTGAGTGAACAGCATTATTCACAATCTGATGATATTATGTCAATTAGGTTGAGTGCTTATACTGTTGAAGATTATGCTAAGAAAATTTCTGGTGAGATTGAATTTACTGACCTTGACCGCTTCTATATTTGGTCAAGTGAAAAACCTGATAGAATTGAAAATCCTGATGGTTCAATGACTATTAGAATGCTTGATGATGTTAATATCTTGCTTAAGGGTGGAGTATTAAATGTTAATGCTATTAATCATGCCCTTATTGGTACTGGTATATTTGACATTGGTGACCCAAATAAAGTTGATTTAACAGTTGGTACTATTACTGTTAGTGCTTATGAAGGTGAGCTTCGTGTAAAAGCTGACGGTAATTTATATCAAGATGTTAATGGATTAGGGCTTAGCACTAATAGCGGTTATATGGTAGCAGAGGCAAGTAATGGCGATATTGGTAAAATCGATCAAAACTTACTTGTGGGCACTCATGATACCTTACGTTTACGTGGTTTCGGTAGCATGTTTGTTGAGAGCGATTATGACCTTAATATTGATGCTATTAACAATGAAGCAGGTAAAGGCAAAGTTGTATCCTTAACTGCTAATGGTAAGACTATTACAATTAGCGATAAAAATGTTGTGCTACAAGGTACATTAATCTTGAGTGCGAACGAGGCGATTATTGGTGAAGATATTACTGAAACCATTAGTGTTTTAGATGATACATCAATTACAGTTCGTAAAGGCGATTTAGAACTTACAAGTAAAGACTTTATTAGTTTAGATGATCGTGTGTCAATTACTGTTGAAACTGATGGCGTATTTATGGATAGTAAAAATATCGTTCTCGGTAAAGATAATGATATAACTATCGCTGATGGTGCAATAATTGGTACTGCAATCACTGAAAATATTACTGTTTTTGATAATTCAAGCATTACAGTTCGAAATGGTGATATGCAATTAAACAGCTCACAAACACTTAGTTTAATGCAGGGTACTAGTTCAACCGTTGAAAATGGTGAATTTAAAGCAGTTGAAAGTCGTATCATAAATATTTTTGATGGTGCTAATGTTGCAGTTACTAATGGTGATTTAGAGTTGGTTGCAAGTGAAGTTCTTAGTCTTTTAAATGAAACTTCACTTATGGTGAAAAATGGTGATTTATCACTAAACGCCGGTGAAACTCTTAATGTTTTAAATAACTCTACACTTTCAGTCCAAGGTGGAGATTTAGAATTAAGTGCAGGCGAAAACCTTTATATCTTAGATAAATCAAAACTTTTAGCTCAAGATGGTGGTATAAACTTAAGTTCAGGCTCTGTAATTAATACTTTTGATGGTGCTGAGCTAACTGCACAAAATAATATCACTATGCAAAGTCAGCTCATTGATACATCTGATGTGAATTTGACAAGTCAGACTGGTGATATACAGCTTACTGGAAAAGATAGGGTTCATCTTAGAGGTGATGCTAAGCTAATAACAAAAACAGGTTCTATACTTATTGAAAGTCAAGAGATTGATATTGATAATGTTGATTTTGAATATCAGAATCTTAACTTAGCCTTGCAAGCTGATAACAGCTCAACTTTAAGCATTGCTGATGCTACTTTTACACAATATACTAGCCAAGGTGTTTTGACAAAAGGCTTTGTAACTGTAACAGGTAGTTCACCAAATGATTATGTTGACCTTAGTGAAGGCACACAGCAAATGACCTTGACTCTTAATGCTGAAAATGGCGGAAGTTTAGATAATTATAATGTACTAATAAACTTTACTGGTGTTGAAAGAATTGCAACAGGTCAAGCTGATGATAAGCTTATTCTTTTAGCTGGTGGTAGCATATCTGGCTCAATTGATATGGGCGGTGGAACAAATACAGCGATTAACGATACTAATACTTCATTATATTGGACACTTAGTGGAACTGGCAACTTGTCAGTTGGTACAGGTTCACAACCAAGTACGCCATATATCAATGGTATTAGAAATATCATGGGTTCAGCGCACGGTGATACCTTAACTTATAAAGATGATATATTAAATGGTTACTGGCTTATTAGTGAAAATAATATTGGTTCATTAAACGGTGTTTACTTTACTAATATCACAACTGCGAACCACTACGGACCAGGCGGAACATTTGATTTGTCAGGCAGAATGGATAATCTTGATATCCAAGGCGATACAATGATTACTATCTTCCCTGATGGATATTTCTACAATGTTAGCTTTGGTGGCGGAATTAGCTTGATTGACCTGAAAGTTGTTAACCGTGCAGTACCTTTAGCAACTTTATCAAACACTGGTACTAGTGATGAAGAAAGTGTCATTTTTGGTGATAATTTATCAGAATTCTTAGGTGAGTCTTCACGTGATACTCTAGTAAATGCTCAAGCAGTGAAAGAAGCTTCGGATAATGCTGAAAACTTTGCTGAATTTATTAACAATATTCTTGATAATATTGATGACTCAGCTGTAGTTGCAAGCTCAGGCAATGCAAATGCTGATAATCAAGAAAATGATGAAAGCAAAGAAACTAAAGAGAACACTGAAAGTAAACAAGCTCAAGATGAAAATCAAAATGAGCAGCAAGAAAAAAGTGATAATGGCAATGCGCCAGATAATTCAAATCAAGTAAATATAAATAATAACAATGCTGATACAACTAAAGGAGAAGCTAGCGAGTAACCAGTTTTTTAAAGTTTTAAAAATCTTGATTTGAAAAATAAACAAGCAGGGGTTCATTATCTGGTAACAACTTAAAGCCCCGGCATAAAACCGTTAAGTTTGATTATATTGGCTGAGGCGTTTAATGTTTTGGTTTATGGTTAATTTGTTTAATGAGTTTATAATTTGTAATGTGTTGGGCTATGTATTTCTTTACATAGCCCTTTAACTTACCTAAATTCTATAATTTATTTGTTATTAAGGTTTTTACTTTCAAATAACTCTCGAAGTTCTTTGCGACTATGCACACCGCATTTTTTGTAAGCAGCTTTTAGATGAGTGTTAATAGTATTGGTGCCAAGTCCAATTTTTTTAGCTATTTCATTACTTGATAAGCCATTAACAGCAAGTTTAACAATTTCATACTGTTTGCTTGAAAGGCTAAATGGAATTTCATTTACATCATCAGTTTTAAATCCAAGATGTTGCAACCATGGCTTTGATAAATTTAAGATATATTCAATGTTTGAGTTCTGTTTTCCATCTATGGCTTTTTGCAATAGTTGATATAAAAAGTCACAGTTTTCAACAAAAGGCATAAAAATACCGTCAATTACAGCACTATCAAGGGCTAATTCAAGGTTTTTTAAAGCATCATCGGTTTTATTAAGATTATTGTAAGATATTGCCATAAATATATGAGCATAAATGAAAAATAAATTATGTTTTTGTAGCTGTGGAACTTGTAATAAAGCGTTAAAAATTCCAATAACTTTAGCAAAATCACCAGCTAAAAGTAATGATCGCCCTTGAGCAAGTCTAAACTCACCTTGAGCAAAAGCATAAACATGATCGCCATCACCATTTCGCACCCAAGCAGGAATTTCATCAGCACGTCTTAAAAGCCCATATATTCGAGCAGCACAAATTTCTATTGTGTAAAGTAAAAAGAAGTCTTGTTTGTTTTTTATATGCTCACGCATTTTATTAACATATTGCCTTGCAGCTGAAGTATTTTTTCTAACAATAGCTAACCTTGCATGTAAAAATAAGGCACAAAGAATATTTCCAGGTTGATTATGAAAAGTCGCTACAGTTTCAGCTTGGCAACAAAGGTTATACGCAGTTTCAAAATCACCACGCATATATAATGCTTCAGCTTCAAAAAGCAATTCACCACCAGCACCATGTTGATTTGCAACTTTATAGTAGTGTGGCATACACTCGTGCATTTTGCGGGTTTCTTCTTTTAATGCACCACAATCTTTATGAAACATAAATAAAACAGAAGGGCAACCCATCGTCCATGTTGCCTCAGGCGGATATAAGCCAGTAGGGCGGGCTAAAAGCTCCCACGCTTTGTGATAATGTACTGTCATTGCTTCAATATCATTATACTTTGTAAGGGCAAGCAACATTTCAAGTTCACCACGCAAAATATTGGCTGTTTTATCATTTTTATCCAGTTTTTCACAATAATGCCTTAACCATTCACAGCTTTTAATAAAAGCTTCAATATTTGCAACAAAAAGCGAAACAAAAGCATATTTTGCAACAGCATATGGGTGCTTGCTCAAAACCTCTTGTGAACAATCCGTAAAGAAATCATCAAAAAACAATGCTTTTTCCATGATTAAATGACGTGACATATCACGCTCCATAAAAGCAAGAGCTACATCAAAATCCTTTGCCAAATAATATTGCTCCATTGCAGATAAAAAATCTTTTTCTTGAGCAAACCATTCACCAGCTCTGCTATAAATAGCTTTTTGTTTTTCTAAAGAAAGTTCTTTAAATAAACGAAGTAGGACATTACGAAAAACAGCATGAATGGTATAAAGCCCGTTCCCACTATTATGTGATACAAAGGCATTTTGCTTAACAAGTGTGCTTAACATGCGTTGTGTATTGTCATCAATATGCAAGCTACAAAAATCCGCTTGTAGCCCAGTAAATTGTTCGAAAATACAAAGGCTTAAGAGCATTTGTTGCATGTTTTCAGACAGTGGAATAAAAAGTTGATTTTCAAGCAGCTTAACGAGTGGATCAGGTAAAATGCTAGTTGAAATCATATTGCTAAAATTATCTAGCTCTTCTTTTGTTAGGTCAAAAAGTGAATCACTTTCAAATTGCTTTGCTTGTTCACTATGATAGCGGCATAATAAGTAAAGTCCGCTTACCCAACCCTTTGTCATATTAAATAAATCATCAACTTGCTTATTGCTTACTTCCCAGCCATACAAGTCACAATACTTTCTAATATCTTCCTTACTAAAGGCAAGAATTTCAGAATTAATATGAGATAACAATCCCTTTAAGCTTGGCAAAACAATGTCACCAGTATAAATATTTCTTGTAATTATAACTATATGTAAATTTTTAATATGGTGTTTCGCTAAAGTTTCAAAAAATTCTATACAAGAGGGTGCGGAGTTTAATAAATGTATATCATCAATAACTAAAATTTTTTTATTTTTAAAGCTTAACCCACTAAGTAGCTCAAGTGCCATATCACGACGAACAGCGTCATCTGCTAAAAATGGAACTCCAAGTTTAAGCAAGGCTTCACCTATTTTACAATTATCACTACTATCACTACTAATAAGTGCGTTACAAAAAGAACGCCAAAAAGCTCCATCAGAAAAATCAAGAACAGAAACCCAAAGATTCTCTAAGTTTTCTTTGTTTAAAAATTCACGGACAGCAACTGTTTTGCCACAGCCCATAGGAGCTTCAACAACTGTCAAAGGTACAGTTAAAATTGTGCTCAAAGCTGTTAAAAGGCGAGGACTAAAATAACGTATATTTGAAAGCGAATCTGCTATATGTTGCATTATTATACCTATATTTATGAGTTAATGGTTCGTAAAATAGTAGCCATGAAAAGCTAACATAATCATATATCTATATCAAGTCTTATAGCTTAAATAAAATTTTATAGGTAGTTTATTTGATTTTTTTTCGCATGTTATAACACATAAAAAAACCCATAAAATGTAGTAAATACAAATTATGGGCTTTTTTATTTTATTAACAATTAGCTATTAGCTTTATGCTCAAGAGCTGCTTTAATTTTTTCAGTTATAGCAGGTAAAATCTTACGAACATCACCAACGATACCAAAGTCAGCAACATCAAAAATTGGTGCACTTGGGTCTTTATTAATTGCAACAATAACTTCTGATTCCTCCATGCCAGCTAAATGCTGAATGGCGCCAGAAATACCGCAAGCAATATATAAATTAGGGCGAACTGTAGTACCAGTTTGACCAACTTGTAATTCTTTTTCTACCCAACCAGCATCAACAGAAGCACGTGAAGAAGCAACTGAGCCACCAAGCACTTTTGCAAGGTCTTCAAGAAGTTTGAAGTTTTCTTGGCTACCCATACCACGACCACCAGCTACTAAAATATTAGCTTCACCAATATCCATTTTTGAAGTCACTTTTTGAATGATATCAAGAATTGAAATATTCTTTCCATCTTCAAGGTTAGCAACAGCAAAATTGATTATTTCACATTTAGGGTTTTCAATTGGCGAAATACGTTGCATTACACCAGGGCGAACTGTTGCCATTTGTGGGCGATGTTGCTTACATACGATAGTTGCCATGATATTACCACCAAAAGCAGGGCGTGTCATAAGTAAGTTTCTGCCATTTTCCTCAATCGCTAAGCTTGTGCAATCTGCTGTAAGACCAGTGTGAACACGAGCAGAAACACGTGGTGCAAGGTCACGACCAATTGCAGTTGCGCCATAGAACATGATTTCTGGTTTAAACTCTTCAACAACTGCAGTTAATGCACGAGTGTAAGGCTCTGTCATATAATCTTTTAGGGCTGAATCGTCCACAACAATAACTTTATCAGCTCCATAACGAGCTAAATTTTCGCATTGATCAGAAATTTTATCACCTAATAAAACAGCTGTAACTTCAGTTTCAAGCACGCTAGCAAGCTCTTTTGCTTTGCCAATTAATTCATATGATACATTGACGATATTTCCATCAATTTGTTCAACGAAGACAAAAATTCCTTTGTAATCTTCAATCATTTTATTCTCCTAAAAGATGAATTTTTCTTGGAGTCGTTCAACTAACCAGTCACCAGACTCTTGTGGATCAAGCTCAACAACAATGCCTTTACCTTTCACAGCCTTTGTAAAAGATTTATAAACACGAGTTGGAGAACCTTTTAAGCCAAGATTACTATCATCAATGGTAATATCATTTCTGCCCATGATTTTAATTTCTTTAGCATAAGCATCAACAATGCCACCAGGTGTCATATAGCGAGCTTCATTAAGTTCAGATAAAGCTGTAATTAAACAAGGCATTTTTGAACTAATCATGTGATAATGTGTTTCATATTGACGCTTAACAATAATGCTATCATCTTTAACTTCTAATTCTTCCGCATAGCTAATGTTTGGAATTTGGAGGTGCTCAGCAATTTGTGGTCCAACTTGTGCTGTATCACCATCAATTGCTTGGCGACCTGTAATAATAAGGTCATATTCCAATGTTTTAATTGCTGCTGCAAGTGTGCTTGAAGTAGCCCAAGTATCAGCGCCACCAAAAGCACGATCTGTTAGTAAAATAGCTTCATCAGCACCCATTGCAAGGGCTTCACGAAGTGCTTTATCTGCCTGGGCTGGACCCATAGTTAATACAGTAACATGTGCACCATGCTTATCTTTTAAACGAAGTGCAGCTTCTAAACCTGCTTTGTCATCAGGATTTATGATACTAGGTACGCCTTTACGAATTAAGGTACCTGTTTCTGGATCTAAACGTACTTTATTTGTGTTTGGAACTTGTTTAATACAAACAATAATTCTCATATCTTATCCCCTTATTTAAGAATTGAAGCTGCAATTACCATGCGTTGAACTTCATTAGTGCCTTCATAAATCTCAGTAATTTTAGCATCACGCATCATTCGCTCAACTGGATAATCACGAGTATAACCATAACCACCAAAAATTTGCACAACTTCTGTTGTTACGCTCATTGCAGTTTGAGCAGCAACTAATTTAGCTTCAGCAGCTTCAACAGAGTAGTCTAAACCATTATCTTTATTAAAGGCAGCACGATATACAAGCAAACGAGCAGCATCAATATTAGCTTTCATTGCCGCTAAACGGAATTGATTAAATTGGAAAGCAGCAAGAGGCTTGTTGAACTGTTTACGTTCTTTAACATATGCGATTGCTTCATCAAAAGCACCTTGTGCAATACCAAGTGCTTGAGATGCAATACCAATACGTCCGCCATCAAGTGTTGTTAATGCAACGTTAAAGCCTTTACCTACTAGACCAAGCAAATTCTCTTTAGGGATAACACAGTTTTCAAAAATAAGTTCAGCTGTTGCACTGCCTTTGATACCCATTTTTAATTCTTTTTTGCCAATTGAAAAGCCAGGAGTACCTTTTTCAACGATAAAAGCTGTAATGCCTTTATTGCCTTTTGACTTATCAGTCATTGCAAATACAACATAAATATCTGCTGGACCTGCATTTGTAATAAATACTTTTGAGCCATTTAAAATATAGTTGTCACCGTCAAGCACAGCCTTAGTTTGTTGACCAGAAGCATCAGTTCCAGCATTAGCTTCTGTTAAGCCAAAAGCACCAAGCTTTTTACCTGATAAAAGATCAGGTAAATATTTTTCTTTTTGAGCCGCTGTACCAAATTTTACAATAGGATCACAACAAAGCGAGGTATGCGCAGATACAATAACACCAGTTGTAGCACAAACACGACTAAGCTCTTCAACACATAATGCATAAGTTAATGTGTCAGCTCCTTGCCCGCCGTACTCCTTTGAATAAGGAATACCCAAAAAGCCGTATTTTACCATTTTCTCAACTGTTTCTGTAGGGAAACGCTCTTGTTCATCAATTTCAGCAGCAAGAGGCTTTACCTCATTTTCTGCAAATTCACGAAAAAGTTGTCTTGCAAGCACTTGCTGATTAGTCAGATTAAAATTCATATATCAATCCTTCATATGCCGTTTTAAGCCTGTTAGGGCAGTTTTTGTTAAGGGAAAATTTTAATATCCCTTTGCCTAATAAAAAATAAAGTAGTTTACTAATGCCATCTAATTATTGAATAAATACGATAGCGCATAATGTTTTGACATGTAAATATAACACCATAATTTAGAATCAAATATTATGCTATTTAACTATTTTGTAAATTGCTTGTTTGAATAATAAAACCTTGTGAATTAGTTGTCAATCCCTTTTGTGTGCATTTTTTCACAATTTTTTTTATAAAAATGAATTTGATTAAATTAACCACAAAGAATATATGAGTTTGTTTTTTTAAATAATTTTTATTTTTTTATTAGATTTATATTTTATAGAAAAAGAAAATGAAATTTATTTTCATTAATATATAAATTATATTAATGTATTGCATAAAAATATTTAAAAAAATACTATTATTAGTAATAATTACTATTGACAGTTTTTAGGAATTCTATATTATACATCTAGTTGATTGAGGTGACTAAAAATAATAGCTAAATTATCAGCATTCACTTACTATCTATGACGTATAGTAATAAAAAACTAAAAAACAAGGAGTTTATTATGTCTTTAATTAATAAAGAAATCGGTGAATTTACAGCTCAAGCTTTCCATAATGGTGCATTTAAAGAAATTAGCAAAAAAGATGTTCTTGGTAAATGGGGCGTATTCTTTTTCTATCCTGCTGATTTTACCTTTGTTTGCCCGACTGAATTAGAAGATTTAGCTGAAAAATATGAAGAATTTAAAGCAATTGATTGTGAGATTTATTCTGTTTCTTGCGATACTCACTTTGTCCATAAAGCATGGCATGATACATCTGATCGTATTAAAAAAATCAACTATCCAATGATAGCTGATCCAACTCATGTTCTTGCTAATGATTTTGATGTATATATTGAAAAAGCTGGTATTTCTGAGCGTGGAACATTTATTGTTAACCCAGAGGGAAAAATTGTTGCTTATGAAGTAATTGCTGGCAGTGTTGGTCGTAATGCAGATGAGCTTTTACGTCGTGTGCAAGCTAGCCAATTTGTAGCAAAAAATAGTGGTGAAGTATGTCCTGCTAAATGGAAACCAGGTGCTGAAACCCTTAAGCCAAGCCTTGACTTAGTTGGACAGTTATAAACATGAACGCCAAGCTAGAAAATCTCTATGACGTTGTCATTGTTGGTGGCGGTCCTGCGGGTTTGACAGCTGCTCTGTACCTTGCTCGTGCGAGGTACAGGGTGTTAGTTGTTGAAAAGGATAAATTTGGTGGTCAAATCACCATTACTTCTGATATTGTAAACTATCCTGGTGTTGAGAGTGCTTCTGGTGAAGAATTAACAAAAATAATGCGAAAGCAAGCAGAGAGTTTTGGTTCTGAATTTTTAATGGCAGAAGTAAAATCTCTTGATTTAAATGATGATATAAAAACTGTAAAAACCACTAGTGGCGAAATTAATTGTTTAGCCGTTTTAATTGCAACTGGTGCTCGTCCACGCATGATTGGCTTTAAAGGTGAAGACGAATATCGTGGGCGTGGAGTTGCTTATTGTGCTACTTGTGATGGTGAATTTTTTACAGGAAAGGACGTTTTTGTTCTTGGTGGTGGTTTTGCTGCTGCTGAGGAAAGTGTTTTTCTAACAAAGTATGCTAAGCATGTGACAATTCTTATTCGTGAGCCTGATTTTACAGCACCTCCTTCAGTTTGTGAACATGCTATAAATAGTGATAAAATAACAATTCATAGAAATACAGAAGTCGAAGAGTTATCTGGTGATAACTTTCCTAGAACTTTAAGATATAAAAATACAGTTACTAATGAAGTTACAGAATACAAGGCAAATCCAAATGATACTTTTGGTGTATTTGTATTTGCTGGATATGCACCTGAAACTGAACTTGTTAAGAATATTGCAGAGTTAAACCAAGATGGCTATATAGTTACAGATAGCTCACAAATGACTAATGTTCCTGGGCTTTTTGCTGCTGGTGATATTTGTGTGAAATCGCTTCGCCAAGTTGTAACAGCAGTAGGGCAGGCAGCACTTGCTGCAACTGAAATGGAGAAATATGTTTCAGTTATGCAAAAAAAGCTTAATGTTCAACCTAAACAATGTGAAGTAACAAAGGTAGAAAGAAATACAGATAGTGTAAAAGTTAAAGAAGTAAGCGCAAATCCGTCAGAGGAAGTATTATTTACAAATGACATGCTTACACAACTTAATACTGTTTTTTCCCGCATGACTTCTTCTTTGCTGCTAAAACTTTACTTAAACGGAAATCGAGTTTCTCAAGAACTTGAAGGCTATATTAAAGAACTAAAAGCTCTAACAGATAAGTTAAACTATGAAGTTATTGATGCAGGTGAAAATCCTAATGCTCCATATGTTATGATTTGCAAAGAAGATGGGGCAGAAACAGGGCTTAGCTTCCATGGTGTGCCTGGTGGACATGAGTTTGGTTCTTTTGTGCTTGCACTTTATAATGCAGCTGGACCTGGTCAACCTATTGATGCTAGCTTGAAAGCTGAAATTGAAGCTCTAGATAGCTTACACATTGATGTTGTTATTTCACTTTCATGCACCTTATGCCCAGAGTTAGTCGTTGCAGCTCAAAGAATTGCATCATTAAACTCTAAAATTTCAACAAGCGTTTATGATATTAATCACTTCGAGCATTTGCGCAATAAATATAATATTATGAGCGTGCCGTGTTTTGTAATTAATGATGAAGTAGGTTTTGGTAAAAAGAATATTGAACAATTAGTTGAATATATCAAATCACTATAGCAATTTAAATTTATTTCGATTTAAAATTAACTCTGTATATTGATATATGCAGAGTTTTTGTTTGTCTTTGACTTTTTAGTAAGAGCAATAAAAAAAGCCAGTTGCTTAAGCTGGCTTACGGAATATATGAGTTGAGTTAGAAAATACATTTTTAATTAGTGCGAAGGCTTACTGTATAACCCTCGCACCGAGACTACTATAGATAAAACGACTTGCAATAATGCTAAACTAATCAAAAAGCATTATTATAATGTTTGAAAAGGTGTTGCGATCACCTTGTAAAAACACTATATGTAAATTGAAATTGAAAGTCAATACTAATTGCTAAAAAAATGATTGTTTTTTATTTTTTTTGTACTTTTAAAGTGCTTTTTAATAAATAGACACTACTAATGAATAAAATAAGCTGTTGTAGCAAATTAAGAGAATAAAAAAAGCCAGTTGTTTAAGCTGGCTTACGGAATATATGAGTTGAGTTAGAAAATACATTTTTAATTAGTGCGAGGGCTTGCTGTATAACCCTCGCACCGAGGCTACTATAGATAAAATGACTTGTAATAATGCTAAACTAATCAAAAAAGCATTATTATAATGTTTGGAAAGGTGTTGCGATCACCTTGTAAAAACAATATATACAAATTGAAATTGAAAGTCAATATCAATTTTGTATTTTTTTTAAAAAATATGTAAAATTATTTTTAATCCTAAAATTTTACTATAAAGATTCATTAGTTAAAAAAGAATTGCTATTTAGGCTTCATTTTGTTAGTATTTTATAAATTATAATGTAATGGAGTATAAATATGTCAGAACTAGCCCTAGCAATTAATGATCCTGCATTGCATTTTGGCACGATTTTAAAAAAGTCTAATAATCTGTTTTTGGTAAACACAAACTATGGAGCTTTTGAAGCTATTCGAGCTTCTAGTTGTTTGCTTGAACCTGAGCTAAACGATTACGTTCTTTTCGTGCTATCTACTGATAAATGTTATATCTTAAATGTACTTGAACGTGATATTGCAGCATCAGCTAATATTCTTTTGCCAGCCAAAGCAAATATAAGCTTAGATAAAAGCGAATTGTCAAATAACAATGCGCTTAATATTGAGGCTGGAAATATTAGACTCAAAGCTACTGAAAACTTTGATTTACAAGCCAAGAGCCTTAGTTTAACTTCTAGTATTTTTAACTGCTATAGTCATATTATGAATTTATCTGGCAAGAAACTTATGCAAAGTTTTAGCTCTTGTAAAAACACATTCAAAACTACTTGGCAGAGTGCAAAATCTTGTTTTACTCTTTATAAAGATAAAAGTGAAGTTGTTGAAAACAAGTACAATATAAAGACGCTAGATTTAAAAATTAAAGCTGATAACAAGTTTAATTTGCGTAGTGATAGAGCTGATTTAAAGTCTGAAACAGCTTTTAATATTGACGGTAAAAACATTAATATCGGATAATTATAGGTGATTTTATGTTTGCAGTTACAAATTTAGGTGGAATGGCAACAGCAACAGTTCCTGATGTTTGTAATACTCCAGCACCACCAGCGCCACCAGTTCCAATTCCTTATCCAAATATTGTGCAAGGCACTACACTTTCTGCTGGAAAACTTGCTAAAAAGGTTACAATTGCAAATGGTAAAGCGGCACATTTAAAGTCTGAAACGATGCTATCTAGTGGTGATGAAGCAGGTACAGTCGGTGGCGTTGCAAGTGCTAAGTTTATTGGCAAAATGAATTTTAATCTTGGTAGTATGAAAGTAAAGATTGAAGGTCAATCTGCAGTTAGAATGGGAGATATGACCTCGCATAACCAAAAAAATACTATTGGTGCTTTTAATGCGCCATCTCAATCAAAGGTAATGATTAATTAATGAAATATCTTGTGTATATTCTTTTAGTATTATTACTTTGTGCTTGCTCTTCAAAGGAAGAGCCAAGCCCAGCAAGTGTTGTTGCGCCGTTGCCAGCAGAAAAACCGCAAGATGTGACTTGGGCTTTTGAAGCAGATGCTATTAATTTATACATTCAAACTAGCGCAGATTTGAATATGATTGATGAAAAAGCTCATGCAATTACAATTTGTGTTTATCAGTCGGCTAAGCGTGAAGCTTTAAGCGCAAAAGCTAAAACTAAATATGGTATTCTCGAGTTATTAAAATGTGAAGCAAATCCGCCTTCTTCAATTGTGGCTGATAAATTTTATCTGCAACCAAGTACAAAAATGGAGTTTAAGCTAGATAGGGCAGAAGGTGCAAATACTTTAGCTGTTGTTGCTGGCTTTAATTCGCTTGTACCAGAATCTTCTTTTATGCTTGTACCAATGCCACTACACATTGATGAAGAGAGGAATTGGTATCTTGTTGGAAAAGATAAATCCTATAGTGCTGCTAAAATGCAAGCTCAAATCTTTATTAACAAAAATAAAGTAACATTAAAAGGAAACGAACTTGTTAAATAAAAAGCAAATATATTGGGAGCATGGAACATTACTACAGCCTCAGCACTTTCAAATTTTAAATATGCAAATGTTAAAAGCTGTTGATAATAGTTCTTATTTGCCATATTTTTTTGGCATAAATAAAGTCAATATTCGTGAAGAAGCACTTATGCTTGGAAGTTTTGAACTGTCTGAACTAGAAATATTTTTGCCAAGTGGAGAGCATATAATCTTAAATGAAAATGCTAAATTAATGAGTCGAAAGTTTGATAGCATTTGGACAGATTATGAGCAAGCTCTAACAGTTTGGATTGGTTTACCTAGTTTTGATTTGGCTGGTGCAAACGTTAGCGAAGGTGATAATTTACAAAATCCTAATTCACGCTATATCGCAGCTTTTGAATCAACTCAGGTTGCCGATTTGTACTCAAATGGTGCAAAATCTGATATTCGTTTTATGGATTACAATATAAGGATTATTTTTGATAACGAGCCAGAATTGAACACAATTCCAGCCATTCCAATTGCAAAACTTCGCCGAAATGGTGGGCAAATAAGCATTGCAAGTGATTATGTCCCGCCATGTGTTAATATGTTTGCATTTTCAAAACTTCATGAACTCTTTCTAAGTGTCAGAAATATTTTATTAAGTCGTGTTTCTCAACTTGAAGATTATAAATTTGATGTTCAAGGTGGTGGCAATAGTTCTGCTATTAGTAATCAGAATATTTCGATGTATATGTTTAATGCTATGTTGGCTAGAGTTTGCCCAAAGCTTGAACATTTGCACGAATTAAAAAATGTTCACCCGTGGCTTGTTTATGGGGTTTTACGTGATATAGTTGGTGAACTCTCAATGTTTGCAGATAATATGACACCGCTTGGAGCAATTAATAATAAGCAAGTTTTACCGGCTTATGATCATTATAATATAGCCGCTTGTTTTAGTGCAGCAAGTTTGATTATTTCACGTATTGTTGATCGCTTAAGCGTTGGTCCCTCTTTTTCACTTAATCTTGATTTTATTGATGGTGCTTTTTACTGTAAATTACCGTCTGAAGCTCGCCTCACCCCTTATCGCTACTACTTGCTAATAAGAAGCAGTGGTGACTTAGAGCAATTAAAAGAGCAGTCAAATCTTTATAAACTAGCACCAAAATCACTTATTCAAGATTTAGTTTCAAAATCATTACCTGGTATAAAAATAAATTATATTGATCGCTTACCTCCAGGAATTATGAAACGTGATGATACTTTGTACTTTGCAATAGAGCAAATGGATAGCTTGTGGGATAATATCATTCAAACTGGTGAGTTGTCATTATTTATTCCAATGGCGCAAAGTGATATTTCAGCTCAATTAGTTTTATTAAATGCTTAACATTTAACGATAAATAGGCATAATATGAATATATTTTTTGATAGGTTTAACCAAATCCTAGCTTACGCTCTTCATGCTAAAAAAGTATGCGGAAGCAGTCAAAATGCAAAGCTTGAAGACTTAGCAAATGAATTATTTTTGTATGTTGAAGATGAGCGTAAAAAAATATATCCCAAAAATTTAACACGTTATGACGTTGATTTATGTCATTTAGCAATTTATACCTTTGTAGATGAGCTTCTTTTAAGTGTTAAAATGAGCTGGTTTAGTTTTTCCTTACAAAATAAGTATTTTGGAAAAAACGATGGTGGTGAAATTTTTTATAATAATTTAGAGCAAATTGTAGATAGCTTGTATAGTGAATTATATCAAAACCCTAATAATAATGAAGACATATCACTAGCTCAATATGAAAATAGTCTATTACAAAAATGGCAAGTATGGTTAAATCATTTTGAGCACAATAAAGCAAGTTATACTGATAACTCTAAGCTTATGCTTCTATCGACTTATGCTTTGTGTTTGAGTTATGGTTTTAAGGGTAAACTACATAATAATGCTATTGAATTAGATGCTTTACGCAAATTAGCATGCCACACTTTAATTAATATATTACCTAAAAATACAACTTTGTTTTCTGAAGAAGAAAGCTTGAAAATTATCAATGATTCAAAGAAATTTAGTTTTGAATTTTTATTCCATATTTTTGTGCCACTTGGAATTACAATTTTGTGGTATTTCATTTGTAATGATATAATGCTTAGGATAGGTTAATGATAAGTTTACTTAAAAAAACTTTTCTATATATATTTTTGATAGCACTTGTGATTGGGATTGTTTTAGGATTATTCCTTTTAACTTGGTGGCTTGGCTATCCTTTATTTAGTGGCGTCATTGTATTATGTGTATTTGGAGCTTGCGTTATTTTATTTTATGTTTTGCGTAAGGCGAAGATATTATTTGATAAGCGCAAGTATGTACGCCATGTTTTAACAGAAGATCCATCTCGCAATCAAGTTATTACTAAAAAAGAAGATGCTAATATATTAGATCGTTCGTGGGAACGTGGTGTTAATGTTTTTACTAATTCAGTTAAAAATAATGCAGCCTATAGCCAACCTTGGGCCCTGCTTTTTGGTAATGATGATTCAGGGCGACATAGCTTAATTTTAGCGGCTAATTATGGTGAGGCTGAAATAGAAAAATCACCAAGCCCTGAGATAATGCAATGGAATTTTTTGCCAGATTCTGTCGTTATAGAGCTAGGAGGAATGTTTTTTACAAACACATTTGAAGCTGACGAAATTTGGCAAGATATGCTTAGTCGATTGGCTAAAGTAAGAAAGCATGAGCCAATTAACAGTCTTTTAGTAACACTTGATGCTAATTTGCTATTAAGTGCTGCAAACTCTCAAAATAAAAGTTCAATTGATAATATAAGGCTTTATTCAAGGCAAGTTCAAAGTAGAATTCAAGATGTTTTAACTATTTTTGAAAGTAGTATACCTATTTCAATTATTGTTACAAAAATAGATTCTATTCAAGGTATGAGTGAGTTATTGCAACGCATTTCAGATGAAGAGCGTTCAAAAATTATGGGTAGTATTTTTCCTAATGTTAAAATTGATCCACGTTATGCAAAGTTTTGCATTGATGAATTAACAGCACGATTTGAGCGCTTAATTCTTGATTTATCAGCAAAAGGTGAATTGCCAAGTGGTGATGACTTGTATGCAATTGCAAATTGTCAACTATTGCAAAAAGGTCTTTATGAATTTTTGGAACCACTTTCACGCAATAATCCACATAAAGTACCATTAACTTTACGCTCTATCATATTTACTAGTGTTAAGCAAAATGAAATAAAAGCTGAAGAACTAGATAATATTATTGCTACACCAAAACTTGCAACAAGTTTTGAAGCACAAGCTCTTAAAGAAGTTAGAGAACCTAATACTCAATCAACAAATTCATTAATTAATGAGTCGAGTCACATAAATAACCCTGCAGTTAGTTCTGTTATTTCTTCAATAAGCTCTTCTGAAATTACTCCATTAAATGTTAGTCCAAAAGAGCCAGAAAACATTGAACCTTTTTTAAGTAGCTTAATGGTAGATAATACGGCTACAACAAATACATTGCCTATTAGGCTTGTTGAAAAAATTCCACACAAAAATATTATTTGCTTTGTTTCTGATTTTTTTATGCGACAAATTCCAGCAGATCGCATGTTATTTCAAATTGTTAAACAAAGCGGAATTAAAGAACAAACTAGCTTTTTAAGTTTTTTAGTATGGTATATTTTCTTGTTTTCAATTTGTAGCATTTTTGCTGTAAATACAATCTATAATTGGGAAAATTTACGTATTATAAATAAAGAATACCCAAACTTTGTGCTAGAATTGCCACCACAGAACATTGACTTTGAAATAATTTCTAAAAAAATTGATCGCCTAAATGCTTTAACAAAGGTTTATAATAAATGGTTTTTACCTAATCTTGGTTTTAATGAACTGCAAGAAGAACTTGATGCTAGCAAGGCAGATTTTGTAGTCCTTATGCAAGATTATTATTTGCCAAATGTTATTAATGAAACAGGTAAATTAATTAATGAAAATATTGAGAATAAAGATATTTCATTAGGGCTGTTGCAACGTTTTTTTTGGCTTTATGAAGCGGTAGAAATGCGTGAAAATAAAGGGTCAGCTGCGAAGATGCGAGATGTGACTTTTCCTGCAATTTATGATGTTGATGAAAGTTTAGATAAGGGGTTATGGACTTTAAGTTTTGCAGATAGTTATCTTCATTTTCTTGATTTTGCAGATGATGCCTCTGTGTCTTTAATTAAAAATGATTTGCAGACTGTTTTACAGCGAGCACTCGGTGAAAATGAGCTGACTGTTTTTGATAATATTATTAGTAGTGTAAATACAATTCACTTGCAATATGGTGTCAATATATCACATTATTTTCCTGAAGTTCCAGGTGGCAGTCAAAACTATATTTCAGTTGCGCCTGCTTACACTGCAAAAGGATTTGAAGAAGTCGTTAGTTTACTTAATAAAATTAGTAAAAGTACTGATAGTGATTTCCATGATAGACCTTATTTTAAGAACTATTTAAAAGATTATTCTAAAGCTTGGCAGGACTTTGCTTTTTCTTTTGATAATGCATGGCAAAATATAATGCAAGTAAGTGTGCTTAGTGAAATGGCACCGCATAATATTGTTGATAGTCCATATTTTTTAGTAATTAATGATATGGCAACAAATTTATATCCACTGCTTGATGAGGGAGCATTACCGACTTGGACAAATGAAGTTTTTATTTTTAGTGCACTTATTGAAGTGTTAAAGATGTTTGAGCCAAAAGATGAACTTGGTACATTAAATATGCTATATAGTTTTAGTCAAGCTCCAACACGTCAATTTAATTTTGTGCAAAAATATTTGAGCAAAACACGTAATTTAAGTGGTTTAATGAATGGTGTTACGGCATTTAGAAATTATTTAACATCGTTAACAAGCTTGAATGAAACAGCACAAAATGAAGAAGGTGCTTTTGCGCTTGCTAAAATAGTTTATGGAGGCAAAACTTATGGTGAAATTGAACAAACTAGTTCTTATCTTGCAAATAAGAATTTGCTCGACGCTTTTAAGTTTCTTTACTCACACAATACCAATAAACAAATTACAAGATATAACAAAAATGAAATTCAAGAAAAATTTCCAATGTTATATATTGTTGGTGGAGCACTACGATTTTTAGAGCATCAAATTAGCTATGTTGCGGCATTACACTTACAAAAAATTTGGACGGAAAAAGTTCTTGCACCTGGTATGTTAATTGAAGAAGATGCTCATGCAAAACTTTTTAGCTCTGATGGACTTGTAAATAATTTTGAACAAAACTACGCAGCAGCTTTTTTAACAAGAAGTGTCGGGCATTATGAGGCAAAGGTTTGGTCTGACATGTATTTTCCATTTACAGTTGATTTTTTACACTTTTTGCAAGATGGACAAGTAGTATCTCAAATTGAAACTAAGGAAAAATATGAAATAAGACTTAATGCTCAAACTGCTGATGTTAATAAAGAAGCTGTTGAAAAAATTGAATATTATACTATTAGTTTAAAGTGTAATGATAAAGATTATGTTTTGAAAAATCAAAATTATCCAAGTGAAGAATTATTTGTTTATACTCCAAAACAATGTAATTTTGTTCAAGTTGACATTAATTTTCCATCATTAACACTTCATAAAGAATATAGTAGTTTTCAAGAATTTTTAAATGAATTTAGTGCAGGACAGCGCATGTTTAGCGTTGATGATTTTCCTGAAATAGCAGAACAGCTAGAGTCTTTAAATATCAAGGAAATAAACTTGCGAGTTTTAGCAGATAATAGTCAAAGTTTAATTGCGGCAGAAGATATGCTAATTCCGTTTCTTCCAAGTCGCATAACAGAAGCGTGGTAAACTATGAATAATTTATTACGCACAAAACTTAGAACTAGCTTTATTATTTGGCTAATATGCTTATTTGGCTTAAGCTATTTTGTGTTTAGTGATACAATAGGGTTTAACAGCTTTTCTGATAGCGTTATAAGTTCAGCTCAAAAACCATTTAATAATTTTTTTAGAGGAAAGCTTGAGCAAATTCCAACTCCAGAGCCTGTTATAGAGCCAGAGTCAACACCTTTACCAGAACCAATTCCAGAGCCTCCTAAGGAAAATAAAATGGAGATTGGAAAGGCAAAAGGCAGTGGCGTAATTGGGAATATAGCTTATGAAATCACTAATGATAGCATTATTTTGAATATTCCGTATGAAGGTACTTTAGGCAATTATACAAGCTTTGAAGCAAAAAATGTAAGCTCTAAAGTTACTGACTTGCAAGGTGATTTTATATATAAAGATAGAAATATAAGCTTTGAAAAAAATAGTTTTGCTAGAGCAGTTCAAAGCGCAAAGCATAAGGGCTATGTGCGCATAAGTTTACTTTTAAATAAGGGTGTTGCAAAACCAGTAGAGGAAATTTTTTATACCGATAAGCTTATAATAATTAAGTTTAACTTTGTGAAATAACTGGTGAAGATATGGCAGGAAGGCGTTTATTAGAAAGAATACGAGATATGGCAGCTAATCCTTACAACCGTGGGAGTATGGATATTGAAGACTTGCAAGAGTCAATTCTTCATAATTTGCAATCAATTTTAAATACCCGCCAAGGCTCTGCCTTAATTTCAAATGATTTTGGTGTTCCAGATTTTTCGCTTTTAGCTGGAGCATTTGATTTTTCTGAGATTGCAAAGATTGAAGATGGCATTAAAAAAGTAATTATGCGCTATGAACAGCGTTTAAAAAATATTGAAATTGAATTTAAACAAAACCCTGATGATCCATTGCAAATGTTTTTTTTGCTAAAGGCTGATATGGTTAATATAGATGATGATAGTACAGTTTTCTTTGAAACAATACTAAGCTCTAATGGACGGTTTACAATTAGGCGAAATAATTGATTTATAACGCAAATAAAATAAATGTTTTGAGGTATTTATGCAAGTTACACATAAAAATCCAGATGAAGAGATTGCAGTATTTGAAATAATTGGAGCACTTGATGCTATTCATGTTGAAAATTTTTCAAATGCAATTTTGCCACAAGCTGATAAATTCAACGGAATAATTTTAGAATGTTCACAAATGCCATACCTAACAAGCGTTGGACTTAGAGCAATTATGAGTATTGGTAAGGCAATGCTTGCAAAAAAAAGCAAACTTGTTTTATGTGGACTTGATGGATTGTCAAAGCAAATAATTGAAACTTCTGGCTTTGGTAAAGTTTTTCCATTAGTGCAAAATATTGATGAAGGGCGTGAGTTATTTAAATAACAACCAGGTGTTATAAGTATTTAAACTTTTATGATTTATTAGTTTTTTGATTTTCTACAAAAATAAGGTGGTAGAAATGAAAGAATATGAATGTGAGGCTAGCTTAGATAATTTACAACAAATTCTTGCCTTAGCTTCAGAAGAAATGACTGTTGCTGAAACTGAAGTTGAAGTTAGACAAAAAGTTTTTATTGTACTTGAAGAATTGTTCAATAATATTGTTAATTATGCCTATATAAATAAAGAAATTGATAAGGAATTTGCAATAGTTAAGTTTTGGTTTATAGCAGAGCAAGATAGTATTATGTTACGTCTATTTGATAGAGGTGAAGCATTTAATCCGCTCTTGCATGATGATCAAAACAGATTAGATAATTTAGATATATTACAAGAGGGTGGAGCTGGTATTTTTTTAGTGAAAAGTCTTTCTAGCTCTGTGCGATATGAACGAGAAAATGATTTTAATATGATTGAAGTCATTATTTAATTAATCAAGGTAAAGTAATTACAATGAAAATCACATTTCAAAATAAATTAATTATTTTTATTGTACTAGTTGTGGCAATTTCTGCTTTACCGCTTATTATTATTTCTGTGTACGTTTCTGCTAATTCTCTCAAGGAAACCTATAGTGTTTCTGCTAAACATACTATTAATATAGTCGAAAATAATTTTAACAATGTCTTAAATCAACTCATTTTAACCAAAACTTTAACTGTTAAAGAAGAAAAAGATAAATTATATGAAAAAGCTCATCAAACTAGTGATTTACTTTATTATCTAAAGTCAAGAAAACATTCTTTTTCAGACCAAATCGAAGAATTAAATAAAAATGCAAGTAATTTTTTTGTATATCCTATGGATAATATTACAAAAAAACCTAAGCTAGAATTTTTAAGCTATTTTAATATGAGTGGTCATAATACTACTGATATTATTGAATCTTGTTACTATAGTTATAATTCTGACTTTTACCTAGTTGCTCAAAGTGACAAGATAGGCAAAAACCTTGATAAAGACTTAAGCAATCAATTTATGTTATACGTACTTCCGGTTGATGACCTTGAGCTTGTCATTGTTGCATATCTTGAATTTGATATTTTTGAATTTCAATATAAAAACTCTGTTGATACTTTTGATGAGTTAGTTGGTAATTACTTCAATGAGTTTAGTTCAGATGGCTTAGCAGCAGCATATAATTTAACTACTGAAAGAGTTGCTGTACGAGAAGATGTAAAAATTGCAGATGCAACGCTTGCAAAACTAAAAGCATTAGTTGCAAACAAGGTGTATGAATCAAATATAATTTCTGGTGATGGAGATTATATCTTTTATTATAAATACATGCCTTCGTATAATACTGTTGTGTTTATGGGATATCCTCTTGATTTAATTGATTCTGCACTGATTGAACTTGGTTTAAACCAACTTGTTTTTTCTCTTATACTTCTTGCAGTACTCTTATTAATTTCATTGCGTTTAAGCTATAGTTTTTTCTCTCCACTTAATAAATTAATCAAGATAGTTTCACATTTTTCTCATTATGATTTTAGCAAAAAACCTAATTTTTTTAAAGACAAAAAAATTATGCAACGTAGTGATGAATTTGGTGAAATGGCAAGAACCTTTGAGAAAATGGGTGAGGATTTATATACTAATATAACAAACTTATTAAAAACAAATGCCACCAAAGAGCGCCTTGAATCAGAGCTTGAATTAGCTGCTCAAATTCAAACGGGTTTACTGCCAAAAAAGCTTGATAATCAGGCTGAATTTTCACTAGCTGCTTTTTTGCAACCTGCAAAGCAGATAGGTGGCGATTTATATGACTTTTTTATGATTGACGAAGAGCATTTGGCTATTGCTGTAGGTGATGTTTCTGGAAAGGGCATTGCCGCCTCTTTATTTATGAGTATTGTTATGGCAAATATTCGTACTAGCTTACCAACTTTAGTTAAGCCAAACAAGGCAATGTTTGAAATTAATAATGCTTTATGTTGTAATAATCCATATAATATGTTTGTTACTTTGTTTTTAGGTGTTTATAATATAAGAACTGGTGAGCTAGAATATTGCTCTGGCGGTCACCCATATCCGATAGTTTTTAATAATCGTGGTGCAAGGGTGATTGAGTGTGAACCAGATCTTGTTTTAGGTTCAATTTCTGATATTGATTATGAATTACAGCATCTTAAGCTTGATAAAAATGATAGTTTGCTAATATATACAGATGGCTTATCCGAAGCTAGAAATATAAATGGTGATTTTTATGGAGAAGATGGAATAATAAATGTATTATCAATTCTAGAAAATAAAAAACCTGAAGTTGCACTACAACATGTTTATGTTGATGCAAAGCAATTCTTTGATAGTATTTTGCAGGCTGATGATATTACGCTTTTAATTTTACGGAGAGAATTATGATAAAAAATATTTTTATTATTTTAATATTATTTGTAATTAGTTTTAATACAAAAGTTGCTTATAGCGCAACAAATTATATTGAAAGTTTTTATATTGCATTTATCCAAGATAAAAACATGTATCCTGATTTTAGAATTAGAGATGAAATAATTGCAACGCTTAATAGCTCACCATTAAAACGTAAGTTTAATTTTTATGAATTAATTGAACTTCGTGAAGATGACATGTATTTTTTAGATATGCTTAACTCTGATAATGAATCACAAACTGAAGCTTTGATGCAAAAATTAATGCAAAAAGATGATTTAGATCTGATTGTTACACTTGATGTATTATCTCTAAAATACTTGGTAAAACATAATAATCATAAGACACCTGTTCTATATATTGGTCCTTATGATCCAAACTTATATAATGTTGACTTAGCAAGCGAGGCAAATAAAAATATTACTGTCGATATGTATACCTCATCTTTTACTGAAAAAATGAAATATTTTATGCAGATAAAGCCATTTAGAAAGCTAGGTGTTTTATTTACGGATAATGAAGTTGGTCGTGTTTTAGCTAGAGTTGAAGATCTTAAAAAAACATCAGAAGAGCTTGATTTTGAATATGCGCTTGAGCCAGTAGAATCAGGAGCAGGATTAAATGACTGTCGTAGTGCTTTAAGCCATTTGCTTGGTGCTGGTATAGATTCTTTGTTTGTTAATGATTTGAGTTGTTTTAATGATAATAACAAAGACTTATGGCGCTTGCTTGAACCTCTTAGTTTATTAGGTATTCCAACCTTTACAGAAGAGCAAGACTTAGTAAAACATGGTGTTTTGGCTGGTTTATCGTATGATTTAAGTTTTGGACTTGTTGATTTAGTAAAAAAAATATATGATATTTTATATGGTAAGCATGAAAATTATAGTCAAGTTAGCGAACAAAAAGATTATAATATATCTTTATCATTAAATATTGATGTTGCAGTGCGTAGCGCATATGTTCCAAGCTATAAGGTTTTAGCGTTTGCAGATCATTATTATTACAATATTGATAGGTAGTTATTAATGAAAGAATATTATCAAGTTGAACTTGAAAAACTGCGTAATTTAGCTAAACAGTTTTCAATAGCACACCCAGCCTTAGCTCCTCTTTTAAGTAGTGAGGGCTCTGATCCTGATGTTGAGCGTATTTTAGAGGGAACAGCTTTTTTAACGGGCTTAATTAATCAACGATTAGATGATAATTTTCCTGAAATTATTCAAGGCTTACTGCATATTATCGCACCTCAACTTTTAATGCCCATGCCAGCGCAAACGCTTGTGCAGTTTACACCAAATGCTAGCGTTCAGCATATTCAAGCTGTTAAAAAAGGTACACAATTAGCCTCAGTGCCTGTTGATGGGCAAAACTGCATTTTTACCGTTAGTCATGATACAAATATTTTACCGTGCCAAGTTGGGAAAACTACAATAGAGCAAAGTTCACATGGCACATACAAACTTAATTTCTCACTATCATGGCAAGGTGATGCTAACAGCTGGTGGAGTGATAAAATAACATTCTATTTGCAAGATCAAAGTGCAAGAGCTTGCGAGTGGCTTATGTTGCTTTTAACAGCTACAAAAGAAATCAATATTAGTTGTGGAGCTAAAAAATATTCTTTAGCTACTAAGAATTTAAGTCATAAGTTGCACAACTCAAATCCATTTATAGATAAGTTTGATAATCAATGGCAAATTTTAAGAGATTATTTTAATTTTTCTGAGAATTTTTTATTTTTAGAATTAAATGGTTTAAACGGTATTAATATTTCAAATGAGCATAGTGTTCAATTTGAATTTACTTTAGATATAGGTAAAAAAACTATTCCTAATCTTGTTAGCAATTTATTTGCTTTAAATGTCGTACCTGCTATAAACGTATTTGAACACACTATTGACCCTTTTGTTATTACCCATACTAAGCATGAATATCGCTTACGTATTAGTGATGATAACACAAAGAATATGGAAATATATAAAGTAAATAAGGTTGCTGGAATAAAGCGTGGCGGAGAAAGTAGAGATTTTGCACCATTTACAGAATTTGATAAAAGCAGTGGTGTTTATTCTTTGCGCCGTAGTCTTTCTGTCATTAGCAATCAATTAGATTATTTTATTAGCTTTATATACCAAAATAGTGAAGAAATTAATAATCACGAAACAATAATAGCTGATATTGTATGCTACCAGCCGAAATTACCACTTTTCTTACGCTTAGGTGATGTTTCTAGGGCAACTGATAGCTCACCAGCAATGGCGGAATTTAAAAATATTACAAGGGTAACACCGCCAGTTTCCTCAATCACTGACACCACACTTTTATGGCAGTTATTTTCATATATGCAAAGTAATTTTTTGCCACTTGCAAATGCAGAAGCTTTACAAGGTTTTTTACGTATTTACATTCCGCCAAACAATCCAGATGCTAGTTTAGCTCGCTTAAACCATAATAGAATTGATGCTATAGTTGATTTTGAAGCTAAGCAAGAAGAATTATTATATAAAGCTCGCCCTATTCGAGGTTTAGCTTTAAACTTAAAAATAAATGGTAATGCTTTTTCTAGCCAAGGTGAAATTTACTTGTTAGGTTCTATTTTAGATGTAGTTTTAGCTAAATTTTCAACTATTAATAGCTATACTAGGTTAGTTATGCTCGATACTCATTCAGGAGATGAATTTAAATGGCCAATGAGATTAGGCAGCAAGAAGCTGATATAAAAACTTATTTGCCTGAATTACTTCAAGGCTTATTAAGTAATCCACAGACTTTTTCTTTCAATCAGGCTGTGCGTTTACTTAATTTGTTGCATAGTAATAATTATAATAATTTAGATGATTTTTTGCAAAATGGTCTAAAGATTAGCCCGCATCTATCTCTTGCACATCCAAGCTCTGATATGGTTAATGTGTCAGATGCAGGTGCATATTATCATATTATAGTTACCTTTTTAAGTTTATACGGTGCTGCTAGCCCGCTTCCGACTTTTTACACAGAAGAGCTCTTAGAAGAAGCTGGGCTTGATGAAAGCGTTAGTCGTGATTTTTTAGATATTTTTAACCAAGTTTTATATACAGCATATTATAAGGCGTATAATTCATCAAAAATTGCAATGCAAACTATTGAATTTAAAGATGAAAAAAACTTAGAGTTACAATATAGCTTGCTTGGATTTGGTGAGAAAAAATTAAGGCAACATGCTAAGATTGATTATAATGACCTAAAATTTATTAATTTATTTAGCAAATATGCAACTTCATCACATAATATTGAAGAATTTTTAAGTGCAAAATTAAATGTTGATGTTAGCCTAGAAGAATGTGTTAAACGCACAGTTGAAATTCCTTTATGGCAACGCTCAAGGCTTGGTGACACTATTTTAGGTGAGAATGTAATTGGTAAAAGCGTGTATGACTATGAAGGGAAATTTACTATTCATATTAATAATTTAGATTATGATGAAATGCTATTGTTTCAACCAAAAGCACAAAAAAGGCTTTTACTTGAAAAATCACTTAATAAAATTTTGCGTATTCCACTCGAGTATAATATTGTATTGCATAATAAGGAAAATTCTTTGCCTGTTGCGTGTTTATATAATCAAAATGATACAAGCCAAAAAAGTTCAAGGCTTGGTTCTTGTTTTTTAAATTCAAAAGATGTTAAGGCTACTAATTATTACGTATAGTTTCTTGTAGTCTAAATACTTTAGGAGTAAGCCTATGAGTCAGTTTAGGGATTCAAAAACAAAATTTAAGTTTGCAATTGAAAATATTGCAAAGAATAATTTTTTAGTTGTGAGCTTTAAAGGTACAGAAGGGCTTAGCAAGGTTTATAATTTTGAAATTCTTATAGCAACAAAGCTTAAAATAAATTTTGATGAAAATTCAAGTCAAGGCACAAATATAAATGATAACATCGTAAATATTTTAGATATATTGACTGCAAAAGCTTGCCTTAGCCTTGAAAATAATGCAGGCAAAACCCACAAAATAAACGGAATAATTACTTCAATAAATGAGCACTCCTATCACAATGGATTTACATTTTATAAATTAAATCTTCGTCCATACCTGTGGTTTGCTACACAAATAACTAAAAATGCCATTATACTTGATAAAGGTACAGATGAAATATTAAAAGCTGCCATGCAATTTAATCGCCTTGCCAAGCAAAAAAGTCAATTTAAACTTACGAATAGCTATGAAAAACAAGAGTTTAACATGTTATACAATGAGTGTGCCTATGACTACTTAGCATATAAAATGGAGCGTGACGGTATTTATTATTATTTTGACTATGCAAATTATGCTACAAATAATCAAGAAAATAGTGAAGTAGATGATGTTACTATGATTTTTGTTGATGATAAACTTAGTCATACAAATTTAGCTAATAATAATTTGAAGTATAAGCAAAAATCTGGATTGCTTAATCTACATGAAGACGAACTAATAAATAATTTTTCATATAGCTATACACAATTACCATACTCAATATTTGTCCGTGATTATGACTGGTTAAAACCTAATGAGCCTGTAATGGCAGAATTTATTGTTTCACAAAATGGAGTTGGTGAAGAATACTTTTATGGTGATGGCTTTACAACAAAAGTTGAGGGTGAGCGTTTAGCAAGAATTAGAGCTGAAGGACTTAAGTCAAATAACTGTTATTATTCAGGTTCTAGTAATATTATGGGACTAGTTAGTGGTTATGTCTTTAAATTATCAGAACACTATAATGAAAATTATAATAAAGAATATTTAATTACTGAAATAATGCATGAGGGCAATCAAGAAGCTCTAATTGCTTCAGTCTTAGGTATTGATGTAGACAATGCAAAACTGTTTTATCGCAATGAATTTAAGTGTATACCGCAAAGCCAACAATACCGCACAAAAAGGACCCTTGAACGCAAAAAAATTCAAGGCGTACTTAATGCTTTTATTGATGCAAGTAGCGAGCAAAACAGTTCTGAGCTTGATAATTATGGTAGGTATAAGGTCGTATTTCCAAGTGATATTTCAGGGCGAGATAGTGGTAATGCTTCCTGCTGGCTTCGCCGTTCAAAAGAATTTGCAGGTGCTGATTATGGCATGAGCTTTCCGCTTGCTCCAGGTACAGAAGTTATAGTTAATTTTTTTGAAGGTAATCCTGATAGACCACTAATCGCAGGTGTTGTAAATAATGCTGAAGTAGGCAGCCTTGAGCAAGGTGTTAATAATAAAGCTAGTGTGATTAAGGCTCAAAGTGGTGGGCAATTTACCCTTGGTACAACTGATGGTTCAAAAAGCTATACTGTTCTTGATAATGGTACAAATGGTTCAGCTACAGCAACAATTGAAACTAGTGTTGGAGATTCTAGAATTGATTTAAACCAGTGGGGGTGGGATTACAGTTCCTTAGCTAGTTCGAGCTATGCTTCTCTTTCAAAAGATAATGCATCTGGCTTGAGCCAAAGCCTGTCTACTGATGGTGATTTTGATATTAAAAGCAAACCAACTATATTCAAAACATTTATAAAAATATTAAAACCTCTTATGCAAGCTGGTCGTAGTTTGGCTCAAAAAGATGAAAAACGCTTAGATGAACAAATAGCATTTGATGCTGCCTTAGCTGCTTTGGATATTGCAAATTTGGGTATGAGTATTGAAAGTGCTGTAAATGCAAAAAAAGTTAGCTATGCTACGCAAATGACTAGTTCTGGGTATACGAATAAGCTTGCAATGAAATCACCAATGTCAAATGCAAGTTTAGTTGTTGCAAGTATTATAGCTGGTTTAGATTTTGCTGCTATCTTGCCAAGTGGTGGTGCTACTGAAGATAAAAAACTTAAAACTCTTGAAAAATCATTAGATAAAGAAGTCGATAAGCAGTTAAAAAAAGCAAAAAATGGTGAAGTTCTGACAGCAGAAGATGAGGAATTTAATAAAACTTTACTAAAGCTAAAAGACGATAAAATGAACATAGCTAAGAAAAAAGCTGTTTCATCTGGTGTTACTAGTGCTATAACTAAAATCCTTACTTCTGTCGTTCCAATAATTACTTTTCATAAAATGAATAATACTAAGCCAGAAGATTTAAGTGGTATTTCAATAAATACTCCGGAGCGCAATATTGTTATTGGTGCTGGTATTGATGCGCACATTAATTCTGACATTCAGATAGTATTGCAAAGTGGTAGTTTGAGTGTTTTAAAAGCATCAAAATCTAATAAAACTGAGTTAAAAGAAGCTTATGTACAGCATAATCTTATTGAATCAAATCTCGACCGTACAATAATTGAAGCAGAGCAAGTTAGAACACTTGGGCTTAAAAACTCAAAAAACTATGCTCTTGATACAATGCAAGTGCATGGTTTAAAAAATGTTAAAATTTCAAATAGACATGACGATTTAACATCTGCTATTGAGGTGGCAAAAGATTCTATAAACTCAAGAGCAGAAGTATTTCCTTCTTCGTTAGATGGCTTAAATATTGAAACAGCTAACTTATACACAAGATCTTATGCTAACCTTGGAAATAGACTTGCAGAAATTTCAGCTGTAACAGCAGTGCCACGCCAAACTTATTCTTCAATTGATATGGAGGAAGGAAAATTAGCAATCGAAAACAATGGTGAAAAACTTAGTATAAAACAAAATGCAACATCGGCTAATTCTAAACTAGAATTAATTCGAGAGAAAAATAATATCAATAGTAAGTTGGAATTTAATAATCAAACAAATAAGCTTAGTTTTACAAAAGAATCTGAAAGCTCAAATATTTTAATGAAAGAAAAAGAAATTTCTTGTACTGTAAAAAGCAAAGAAAAACAAACAAGGCTAGTTTTGGCATTAAATATAGCTACTCTTGTCCAAGATAAAGTTCAACTTATAATGAATAATGATAAAATTAGAATGAAAGCTAAAGATGTTATAAATGATGCATCAAGTTCTTTTATGGTTAATAGTGATAACATTGGACTTGGTTCAAACTCTTTTAAGAAATCTTCCATAGATTTAAAAGCAAGTGGTTCTATTAGTTTAAAAGGTCAAATGATAAAGCTCGGGTAAGCGATAACACAATGAAATAATACCATAAACTAAGGGTTATAATATGGATATATTAAATAATGAAAATCTATTAATAAGCAAAATTTTTATGCCATTTGAGGGTGCGCTTAGAGCATTTTTTACATGTTCATTAGGCTTCAGTTTGCGAGATGGTAAAATTATTGCGCCCAATGAAATTTGGCAAGTTGCAAGCGATAGTTTAGGTGAAGATGGTGTTATTGATTTAGGAATGCCTAAGCCACAGGCGGAATGGCTAATGGCTGGTTGTGCATCTGCTCCATATGGAACTACAGTTGATGGTTTAAAGGTGCAGGTGCAAGTTGGTGCAATGAATAGGACCTTTTTAGTACGTGGTGATTGTGAAGATACAGGAACAAATTTAATTCAGCCACGTGAATTTTCGCTTATGCCACTTAGCTTTAAAAATACTTATGGTGGTGAAAACTATAAAGAAAATATTTATGGTAAAGGGCATGGAAATGCTCAACTTCCAAATATATTAGAACTTAATAGCACAATTGCAAAGCCAGCTAGCCCATATCCAATTAATATATTAAACAAAAATATATCAAATTTAGGTTCATTCAATAATGACTGGCTAAAAAATTCTTGGCCTGGACTTCCTTTTGATTTTGACTTCTCATATTATAACCAAGCTCAAATAGAACAACGCCAAAACTCTTATTTTGTAGGTAACGAAGCAATATATATTACAAATATGAATAGCCATGATGCTAGTATAAATTCAAGGTTACCTAAGCTTAAACTACGAGCTTTTTTTGAAAATAATTCTGAGCAAGCTTGGCATGAGGTAAATTGTCACTTAGACACTCTTTGGCTTTTCCCAAATGCAATGAGTGCAATGCTACTTTGGCATTTTAACTTAGTTGTAGATGATGAACAAGCCAGTAATATTGATAAGTTATGCCTTAGTTTGGAAGATATGGATAAGCCACAAAGTGCAGAATTTTTAATTGCATCAGCTCTACAAAGTTCTGAAATAACAGAAGCAGAAGAAGCACCACAAATAGAGGAAGAGCTTGAAGAGCAAGAGGAACTAGCTCAAAAAGAACTTGAAGCGCAAGAACTAAAAATGCCTATAGCATCAATAGCTCCAGAAGTCATAAGTGCTCAAGCTATGCCAGAATTTCAACATAGCATGCAAGATATTGCAGGTAAAGATTTAAGCCAAGAACTTGATAAAATTGATTTAACAAGTAGTGAGGTCATGGCAGAAGCTGACGAAATAATTGAAATAGCTAATCAAGAGCTAGCAAAGCAAGGCTTGCCACCACTTAACAAGCAAGATGTTTATGCAGAAATGCAAAAAACAGAAAAAATGCTCAATGATTTACTTGCTGAAAGTGCAGAGAATAAGACTCCAGAATTACAAGATGTTTTAAAATCAGCTGGACTAGGTGAAGAACAAATAAAAAATTTAGAATTAGCAATGGATTTAGAAATACCGCTTGAAGATAATTTTTTAAACAAAGAAATGTTTGAACTTGCAGTTGATGAATATTTTGAGAAAATAAGTGCACTTACAGGGGCTGATTCAAGCAGCATGTCAACCATGGCTGCTATAATGAAGGGGAATTTACCTGAAATTCCTAAGCCAAGTCCAGCAGAGTTATTTATAGAATCTGGATTTAGTCCAAGCCAAGCTGAAAATATGGTAAAGGCTCTTGATTTACCAATTTTAGAAGGTGATGTAGGTGCTATAAAGTACTTAGAAGAATTTGGAAAAGTTAGTGGAATACCAATAGATGGTTCTAGCTATATTTCTTTTTTAGCTAACTTAAAAACAACAATGTATACTATGCCAGAAACCACTAATTTTATTAGCGGCTTGAAAGTGTCTTATCCTCACTATTCAGACAACATAGATAAATTATTGCAAGCAACTCAAAATGTGCCACAAGATAAATTATTTGATTTAAAGCAATTAGCACAAGATAGTGGTATTGCTGACAGTGAAATTCTAAGCTTAATCGAAGAGCATGATCCAATTCCAATTGTTATGCCAGATGAAAATAATGATAAGCCTAAGCAAATAGCAGAAGAACAAATTTTGGAAAATATTGTTAATGAAGATAATATTGAAGAAAACTTGGAGTCAGAACAAACACTAGAAAATGAACCATTTGAAATTAATGATAAAAATACATTTTTATTTGCTCTTCAAAATAAAATGGACTTAAACGGTCATGATTTTAGTAATTTTGATTTAAGTGGCTTAAATTTACAAGATGCTGATTTATCAGGCTTAATCTTAGAAGGAGTTGACTTTAGCAATTGCAATTTATCTGGTGTCAATTTTAGTATGGCATATTTAGTTGGCGCTAATTTTAGTTTAGCTAATCTAAGTTCAGCTAATTTAAATAATGCGAATGTGCAAGAAGCAAATTTTTATAAGGCGATAATGAAGTCAATTACGGCTAGTGAAGTTGATTTTAACAAAGCTAACTTTAGCCAAACGAACTTGAGCTTTACAAGTTTACATGCTTGCAGTTTTGAGGAAACTATTTTTAGCGATGTAAATTTTCAACATACTAATTTTACTGAAAATAAATTTGATAATACAAATTTGATAGACATAGATTTTTCAAGTAATACTTTAAGTTTTTCAGAATTCTCAAATTGTAAAATATCTAATTGTAATTTTTATGATGCAACTATGATGCAGGTTACTTTTGATACTTGTAACTTAGATAGCAATAAATTTTTACAAGCTAAGCTTGATTTTTCACGTTTTTACAATTCAGAAATTAATTCTGATTTTTCACTTGCATGCATGCAAAATACTTCGTTTGACAAAGTAAGTGGAACAAGTAATTTTACAAGAGCTAATTTGAATGATTCTAGTTTTGAGCGTTGCACACTTTCATATTCAATCTTTAACTGTGTTCATGCTAGAAAGACTTTATTTTTAAATTGTGATTTGCATGGTGCTGATTTATTTAGAATTGATCTTTTAGATGGTTCCTTGCGTGGTTGTAAGCTTGGAAGTGCGAATCTAAGCCAAGCCAATTTATTTGCAGCAGATTTATATTTAATTTCAATAAGTAATGAAACAAATTTATTTGGTGCAAACTTGGAAAATACCTGTTTAAATCTTTCTCCTATAAATTGAGGAAATATTATGCGTGAAGAGTTTTTAAAGATATATGGTGAGGAAATAGCTAGTAATGAGCTTCATATTAAAGATTTAGACTTGTCTAAGATTAACTTATCAGAGCTTAATTTATTTGAGGCTTCGTTTACAAATTGTAAGTTAAACGGAGCAAATTTTACAAATACAAATTTAGAACGAACTTATTTTTTTAATTGTGATTTAAGTGATGCGCAGTTTATAAATACAAATTTATTTGCAACTATGTTATTACAATGCGTGCTCAATAATGCTTTAGTTCAAAATTGCACAGGCAAAGCTCTACAAATTAAAAATTCACAGCTAAAAAATATTAAAATTTTAAATAGTGATTTACCTGTTTTAATGTTAGATAACGTTGATTTTACTAATGCTAATTGTGAAAACAATAAATTTAAGAATTTTAGCATACATGAATCAATAGCACACAATAGTAAGTTTATTAATAATTTGTTCGAGTTAGCGTCTTTTTCTGCTTGTGATTTGCAAGCTGCTATTTTTGATAAGCATAATTTAAATAAGGCAAATTTTAGTGAAAGTAATTTGCAAACTTCTTCTTTTGTAGCATGTAGCTTACAACTAGCTGATTTTAGCTACGCAAGTTTAGACATGGCAAATTTTTCAAATGCAGATTTAACTCAAGCAAATATGCATTCTATCAGTGCAAACAATACTATTTTAAACAATACTATTGCAAACGGACTGCGCCAAAGTGACCCAAAAAGACTAAAGGCCGAAAGCTTTATTCCTTAAATTGGAGCGATAATCATGAGTCAAAATAAATATCACAATAGGTTTAAGTTTATATCTCAAGCTGCTAATGAAGATGATTTTTTAGTCGTAAGTTTTAAAGGCACAGAAGGCATAAGCAGATTATATAATTTTGAAATAATTGTTATTTCAAAAGCTGAAATTGAAGCAAAGGATATTTTAAATACAAAAGCCAGTCTTTCACTTGAAAATGATAAGGGTGAAGTTAGCAAAATCTATGGTTATCCTACACTATTTTCTGAATATGGCTACCATAACGGCTTTACTTTCTATAAAGTAAATTTGCAGCCATTTTTTTGGAAAGCAACTCAAACTACCTACAACCATATCTTTTTAGATAAAACTGTTCCAGAAGCCTTGAAACAGATTTTATTTAGTAATAAAGCTTTTTTACGAAATTATGAATTTAATCTTAAAAATGATTATGAAAAACACGAATTTTCAATGATTTATAATGAAAATATCTATGAATACATGGCTTATAAATTAGAGCGTGACGGTATTTACTATTATTTTGATCAAACACGTGAAAATGAAGAGCAGCTTATATTTGTTGATGACTTAACAGCTCATAATTATTTAAACAATAATCATGAATTCATATATTTGCCAGATTCAGGCTTACAAAGTGAAAATAATACTGATACAATTTCACGCTTTAGCTCAAATTTTTCACCCTTACCAAAAAAAGTTTTTACAAGAGATTATAATTGGTTAAATCCAAATGTGCCTGTTGTAGGCTCAGCAATAGTTGATGAGGATAGTATTGGTCAGCAATATTTTTATGGTGATGGCTTTACAACAAATGCACAAGGTGATCGCTTAGCTAAGATTAGATCAGAAGGCTTAAAGGCAGATTTATGTTATTTTAGCGGAAAAAGTAATATTATGAGTTTATCCGCAGGTTATATTTTTACGCTTACAAAGCACATAAAAGAAAAATATAATCAAGATTATCTTTTAACTGAAATTAAGCATGAGGGTAATCAAGAAGCTTATTTAGCGTCTTTTCTTGGAATAAAAACTGATAGTTCAAAATATTATTATCATAATCAATTTAAGTGTATCCCTGCAAGCCAGCAATTTAGAGTTAATCGCAAGCGAGAACGCAAAAAAATTCAAGGTGTTATTACTGCATTTATTGATGCATCTTCAGACATGACAAAGGCTGAAGTCGATAAGTATGGTAGATATAAGGTGTTATTCCCATCTGATATTAGTGGGCGTAAACACGGTAAGTCATCATGTTGGGTTAGGCGAGCTAAAGAATTTGTTGGTGTTAAGCAAGGGCTTTCATTTCCGCTAACACCAGGAGTTGAGGTTATTATTAGTTTTTTTGATGGTAATCCTGATAAACCTATTATTTCTGGAGCTGTTAATAATGCTGAAACCTCTAGCCTTGAGCGTGGAACTGGTTCAAGCCTGAACTCAATTAATGCAACTGGTGGTTCTGCGATGTACTTTAACAGTAATTCAAAAGACCATACTTATATGATGAATTTAGGTAGTGGAAATACTTTTAAAGTTTCAAGTGCTAGTGAGGGGGCTGATAGTGATATTTCAGCTACACAGTGGGCTTATGATTTGACTAGTGCTTCTCGCTCAAGTTTTGTAAATATGAGCAATGAAATTTCAGCTGGTATTGGAAACCGAATATCAACTGAAGGTGAATTTGCAATGATTTATGAAGTGCAAGGTATGCTTGGGCTTGTGTCAAATCTGCTTAAGTCAGCGGCAGATGATTCAGAAGATAATCAAATAGTTGAAAAATCTCTAAATGGAATTGCAGCAGCAGCTTCACTTGCAAAACTTATCACCTTTGCAATAGGTGAGTATAAGCGTACAAATTATAATATTCACCCCTATGGTACACTTTTCATAAATACTGGATATGATAACCATTTTTATTTGACATCTCCCTTAACAGCTGGAAAAATGGCACAGATTATAACTTATGCAGTGCTTAGTGCTTCAAGTGGTATAACTAGTGATGCTACAGACTTAGTAAGTGATCTTGATGGTATTGAGCAAAAAGAACAAGATATAGAGGCCGGAAAAATTCCTGATGATGGTAGTATCAAAAATAGTAAAATAAAGGCTGGTGTTGAGTTTGGAGTTAAAAGCGTAGCAGATATTTTAGTTGCACTTGTGCCAATGATATTAAATTTACGTCAAAATAAGCGATATAAAAGTAACACAATGGGTGGTATATTGCTATATGCTCTTGAGCGTAATATTGCTTTGACTGGTGGTGAACAAGCACGCCTTAGCTCAGATAATCAAGTTGTACTTAAAAGTGGAAAATTAAGCACCTTATCAACTGCTTATACTAACTCTAAGGTATTACAAGATATTTATACTCCTACTGTGAACAGTAAAAAGGATTATATTATAAGCAATGGTTCGCAGATAAGAGAACTTGCAAAAGAAGATATTAAGAGTTACTCATTTAACTTAGCTGAAACTCATGCTCTAAACAAAGTAAGTATTACAAATAATCCAGCTAATCTTGTTAGTGCTTTAGAATCAGAAGTAAAGGCAAGGGCAGCCGATTCAGCTGCGTATAAGCCAATTGATAAAAAAATTGATGCTATAAAACTTGTAGACCTTGGAGCTGATTTTGCTACACTTGCTACTGATACAACGGAGCTATCAACTAGCCACGCAGCAAGAGCACTTCAAGCAACATATTCTTCAATTGATATTGAAGGAGATAAATTCGATATTTTAAATGAGGGAAATGCTTTAAATATTAAGCAAAATGCAAAAACTGCCAATGCTAATTTAAATGTAACACGCACAAATGCCGCGATAAATAACAGTTTAAAATTTACAAATACTGCAAATGAGCTTAAATTTGAAAATGGACAAGATAATACACTAATAAAGCAGACAGAAAAACTTATTTCGTGTACTGTAAATACTACAAAAAAAGTAGAAGCAAAATTAACAGAAAGTTCAATTAATTTAATTAGTTCTGAAACTTCATTGAAAGTGACAAGTCAAGATATAAATATGAATAGTGCTAAAAATTTAATAAAAGCAAGTACTTCTTTCATAGTTAAAAGTGATGACATTAGGCTTGGGTCAAGTAAGTTTCAAAAAGCAAATGTAAATATAAGTAGCTCTGGTAGTGTTACTGTTAAGGGTAAACAAATAAAATTAGGCTAAGAAAAATTTTAAGGACAATATATGTTTGACGAAATAGAACTAGGTTCAAAAATAATAACAAATGATAATAATGTTGGTGATGACGCTAAATACTTGCCAGAGTACGAGCAAGTGATAGCTGAAATTTCAAAACTTTCTTCAATGCAAGGTGGCGAAATTAATTGGAATAATGTTATTAATTTGAGTGTTGAAATTTTAGATAAACATTCTAAGGATTTAACAATAGCTGTTTATTTGAATGTTGCTTTAATAATGCAAAATGGCGCTGAAGGCTTTTTAAAAGGGTTAGTAGTGTTGAATAATTTATTACAATCCTTTGGCGATAATTTATATCCTAAACGCCAAAGAGCAAGAACAAATGCTATTTCATTTTGGCAAGATAAGGTTTTAGCCTTTTTAGAAAAGGATATTTCTGCAATTAGCGAAAATGATTATAAAAAATTAAATGACACTATTAAAGAATTTGATAGGCAAATTGGTGATTTTTTGCCAGATTGCCCACCCTTATTTAATATAGTTGATAGAGTATCTAGGCTAAATGTTGAACGTACAGAAAATGTTCAAGTAGAAGCTGAAAAAAACTTAGAACTTGAAAAAGTAGAAGAACAAAAAACAGAAATAATCAAGCAAGATGACCTTATTCAAGAAAAAGTTTCAGAGCAAGCAGTACAAACTTCAGAACCAAGCTTAATTGAAACTCAAGCAAAACAAGTAGAACAAGAATTACAAAAGAATCAACAAGTTAAATTAGCTAACGATCCCGTAGAGGCTTTGAATAACTTTATAACTGCCTCAACAAGCTTAAATAACTTGGCTTTTACTAATGAATTACAGCAAATGCCTCTCTATTGGTCTAACTTTTTTATTAGTTTGTGGGCTAAAATTAAACAATTACCACCAGCAGAAAATAAGGTAACAATGATAGCTCCATTTGATTTTGATAGCCTAAACCCTTTAAAAGCCTTATTAAATGCTAAGCGTTATGAAGAGGCAGCTCTTCAAGCAGTTCAAACAGCACCGCAATATCCTTTTTGCCTTGATATAATTTATATCTTAGCAAAATCACTAGAAAAATGTGGCGATACTTATAATCTTGCATTAAAGATTGTTCAAACAAGAACTATGGAGTTTATAAGCCAATACCCTGAAATAATTAATTATAAATATAATGACGGTAGTGATTTTGTAAGTAGTGAAGCCAAAGCATGGCTTGAGAACTTATCAAAGCCAATTCAAGTAAGTATAAAAAATGATGATACAGCAGATGATAAAATAAGCAAAATAATTCAAGATGCTAATAATGCTTTAAATCAAAGAGATTTAGCAGCAGCTTTAGAAGTCTTTAGGCAAGCAAAGTTAAGTTCAATTTCTGGTGAAGAATTAACAATTTTGAAGTGTGAAGAAATGGATTTGATTTTGCAAGAAGGCAAGATAAAGCTTGCTGAAACGATGGTTGACAGTTTAAATGATGATATGATAAATTTTAATCTAAAATTATTTAAACCAGAATTAGCTTTGACTATTTTAAAGCTAACATATATTTGTTATAAGGATTCTGATGCAGCTAAAGCTCAAAAAATAATTTCTGAGATAGCAGGGCTTAGCCCATCAGCCGCATTAACTCTATTAAGTTAAAAGGAGAGTTTTATGGCTCAAGAAGGTTCAGTTGCTCCAAAAGAACGCGTTAATATTGTGTATAAACCGTCAACTGGTGAGGTTCAAAGTGATGTTGAACTTCCTTTAAAATTAATGGTTTTGGGTGATTTCACTATGCGTGAAGATGAACGCCAAATTGAGGATCGTGCACCAGTTTCAGTTGATAAAGATAATTTTAATGATGTAATGAAGGCTCAAAATATTAGTCTTAAGTTTAATGTTCCTAGTAAATTAGTTGATGATCCAGAAGCAATGATGCCTGTTGATTTAAAATTCGAAAAAATGCGTGATTTTGAACCAGACACAATAGCACAACAAGTGCCAGAGCTTGCAAAGTTGTTACAACTTCGTGAAGCCCTAAAAGCTCTAAAAGGACCTCTTTCTAATATTCCTGATTTTAGAAAGAAAGTTCAAGAAGTTGTTTCTGATGAAAATGCTAGAAAAGCCTTGCTAGATGAGCTTGGATTGTCAGAAGCAGAGTAATTTACCTAAATAAATTTTAAACTTGAATAAAGGTGAAAAAATGAGTCAAACAGAAAATCAAGGCGGCGGAGCTGCTACCTTATTAGATGAAATTGTTGAGGCTTCAAAATTAAAACCAAGCGATGAAGGTTATGATGTTACGAAGGCAGGCTTACAGGAATTTTTAAAGCAATTTGTAGGCTCTGCGCATAATGTTAAGGTTTCAGCGGGTGTTGTTGATAGCATGATTGCTGAACTTGATGCTAAATTATCTGACCAAGTTAATGCTATTATGCATAATGAAGAATTTCAAAAAATGGAGTCTTCATGGCGTGGTTTAAAATGTTTAGTTGATAGAACTGATTTTAGACAAAACATTAAAATAGAATTTATTAATGCCTCAAAAGAAGATTTACTAGCTGATTTTGAAGATACTCCAGAAATCACAAAGTCAGGTCTTTATAAACACATTTATACTGCAGAATATGGTCAATTTGGTGGTCAGCCTGTAGGTGCTATTATTGCAAATTATGATTTTGGACCAGGCAATCAAGATATTCAGTTATTACAAAATGTTGCAAGCGTTTCAGCTATGTCACATAGCCCATTTATTGCAGCAGCAAGCAAGGATTTTTTTGGTATTGATACTTGGGAAGATTTACCAAATTTAAAAGATTTAAAATCAATCTTTGAAATGCCGCAATACACAAAATGGCGCAGCTTTAGAGAATCCGAAGATGCAAGATATGTTGGCTTAACGCTTCCTAAATTCTTACTTCGTACTCCATATGGTCCTGAAACAACGCCAGCAAAGACATTTTCATTTGTAGAAGAAGCAAATAAGACAGATGATTTTTGCTGGGGAAATACTGCCTTTGCTTTTGCTAGTCGCTTGACTGATAGTTTTGCAAAATACCGTTGGTGCACAAATATTATTGGACCACAAGGCGGTGGTTCTGTAGATAATCTGCCTGTATATAATTTTGAATCTATGGGGCAAATTCAAAGCAAAATTCCAACACAAGTTCTTATATCTGAAAGACGTGAATATGAGCTTGCAGAAGAAGGCTTTATTGCACTAACAATGCGAAAAGGTGCTGATAATGCAGCATTTTTCTCTGCTAACTCTTGCCAAAAAAATAAGGTATTCCCAAATACTCCAGAGGGCAAGGAAGCAGAAATGAACTTCAAGCTTTCAACACAATTACCATATATGATGATTATGAATAGACTTGCGCATTATGTTAAAGTCTTACAAAGAGAAAATATTGGTACCTGGAAAGAGCGTAAAGACCTAGAGCGTGAACTTAATTCATGGTTAAGCCAGTATGTAACTGAAATGGACGATCCAGATCCAGTAACAAGAAGTAAGCGTCCTCTTAGAGTTGCTAAAATTAATGTTAGCGATGTTGAGGGAGATCCAGGTTGGTATAGTGTAGGTATTTTAGCACGTCCACACTTTAAATATATGGGCGCTAGCTTTACATTGTCGTTAGTTGGTAAGTTAGACAAAAGTTAATTTTTAACATAAATTTCAAGGAGAACTACAATGGCATTAACTGCTTACATGAAAGTTGAAGGTAAAAGTCAGGGCGAAATTAAAGGCGATTGTAAACAAGGTGGCGATAAAGCAGATAAAATGATTTTATACGCTGTTGAACACTCAGTTGAAGTTCCAAAAGATACTCATACTGGTCTTCCAACTGGTCAAAGAATTCATCACCCACTTAAGGTGACAAAGCACCTTGACCAAGCGACTCCTAAATTGTATAAAATGTGTTGTACTGGTGAACAATGTACTGCAACTATTGACCATTATCGCATTAAAGAAGATGGTACTGAAGAGAAATACTTCACCATTAAAATGGAAGATGCAATTGTTGTAACTGTAAACAAATCAACACCACTTACTTTTTTACCAGAGAATAAACCATATCATGATATGGAAGAAATTGCATTTACTTATTCTAAGATTACATGGACTTATGCAGATGGTAATATTGAATATGTTGATGATTGGAAAAGCTAATTAAATTTTGATTACTTGGCGTTATTGTAAATATGCAATAACGCCAATTTATTATATTTTATAAGGAGTCTTGTATGGTTGGTATTGATATGCGTGGGCTTATTGATAAATGCAATGGTTTTTGTGCCCAAGCGTTAAATGGTGCAGCTGGTATGAGTGTTTCACGTGGTCATTATGAGGTTACAGTTGAACATTTCATGCTTTCATGCTTAGAAAATATGAACTCAGATATTCCTTTAGCCTTGCAAGACGCTAAAGCTGATATAGACCGCTTAAAGACAGATATTTTAAATAGCCTAGAAGAATTTAAAACAGGTAATACGAATCGACCTGTTTTTTCACCATCTTTGCAAGAATTATTAGAAGCTGCTTGGCTTGTAGCATCTGTTAATTATAGCTTCCCAAAAATCCGATCTGGTTCTGTTTTAATTGCATTTTTACGTCGTCCTTCATTTTATGCTCAAGGCTCATATACTGCTGAACTTTCAAAAATCAATCGTGATAATTTAGAAAAGAATTTTAATTCTATTATTGACCGTTCTGTTGAAGATGCTGATATTTTTGCACAAAGCGAAACAGCAAAGGCAAAAGAAGACGCTAGTGCAAACTCTGATAGCTTCATTGCAAAATTTTGTGAAGATTTTACAGCAAAAGCAGAAGCTGGAAAGATTGACCCTGTTTTTGGTCGAGATGCAGAAATTCGCCAAATGGTTGATATTTTGGCACGAAGGCGCAAAAATAATCCAATTTTAGTTGGAGAGCCAGGAGTTGGAAAGACTGCCGTTATGGAGGGTTTGGCTCTTCGCATCGCTCAAGGTGATGTTCCTGCTACATTACAGAAAAATACACTTCTTGGGCTTGATATGGGGCTGCTTGAAGCTGGTGCATCTGTTAAGGGTGAGTTTGAGCGTCGCTTAAAAGGTGTGCTTGATGAAATTAAGTCATCAGTTAAGCCAATTATTTTGTTTATTGATGAAGCACATACCTTAGTTGGAGCTGGTGGAACAGCAGGTGGGTCTGATGCTGCAAACTTAATGAAGCCAGCGCTAGCACGTGGTGAAATTCGCACCTGTGCTGCAACTACTTGGAAAGAATATAAAAAATACTTTGAAAAAGACCCTGCACTTGCAAGACGTTTTCAGCTTGTAAAGCTTGATGAACCATCAGTTGAAACAGCAACCCTAATCTTGCGAGGTCTTAGAGATAGCTATGAAAAGGCTCATAAAGTCTTAATTCGTGATGATGCATTGGTTGCGGCAGCTGACTATTCAGCTCGCTATATTTCAGGTCGTTTTTTACCAGATAAAGCCGTTGACTTGCTTGATACAGCGTGTGCTAGAGTAAAAGTTGGTCTTATTGCAAAGCCAGCTAAGTTAGAAGACATGGAGCGTTTGATTCAAGCTAAAGAACGTGAGCAAAAAGCTTTACTTCGTGACCAGACAAATGGCGTTGAGATTGATATTGAATGTCTTGAAGATTTATCTACTAATATTGAAAATTTGAAAGAAAAAGTATGCGAGCTTGAGAAAACATGGCAAGTAGAATTAGAAGCTGCTAATAATTTTATTGAGCTACGAAATATTATTAATAATGCGACTGAAGAAGAAAAAAATAGTGATGAACATCTTAAAAATACAGAAGAATTTACAAAAGTTAAAGCAACACTTGAAGAACTACAAAAAAACGAAACATTAATAAATATTGAGGTTTCACCAGATGCAGTTGCTAAGGTTGTAGCTGATTGGACAGGTATTCCTGTTGGCAAAGTCGCACGTGAACAGGCTGATTTAATTATTAACCTTGAAGCAAACCTTTCAAAACGTGTGAAAGGACAAAGTAAGGCTATTAGTTCAGTATTGCAGGGTGTTCAATCTAGCAAAGCAGGGCTTCGTTCTCCTAATTCGCCTATTGGTGTATTTTTATTGGTTGGTCCATCTGGAGTTGGTAAAACAGAAACAGGACTATCACTTGCTGATTGCTTATTTGGCGATGAGCGTAGCGTTGTAACAGTAAATATGAGTGAATTCCAAGAACGTCATACAGTTTCACGCTTAATTGGTTCACCTCCAGGCTACGTTGGTTATGGTGAGGGCGGACTTTTAACTGAAGCAGTTCGTCGTAAACCGTATTCTGTGGTTTTACTTGATGAAGTTGAAAAAGCTCACCTTGATGTTATGCAGTTATTTTATCAAGTTTTTGATAAGGGTAGCTTAACAGATGGTGAAGGCACTGAAATTAACTTTAAAAACACTTTGATGCTTTTAACTTCAAATTTAGCATCTGATATTATACAAAATGCATGCTTGGAAAATCCCAATATCGGAGATGAGGAACTAATTGCAAAAATTCGCCCAGTTCTATCACAGCATTTTCAACCTGCGCTTTTAGCAAGAATGACAATAGTACCTTATATGAGCTTAAATTCAGAAGCTTTAAAGAATATTACAGAACTAAAACTTAAAGGCATTGCAGACAGGTTATTCCAAAATAATAAGTTAAAGTTAACTTGGGATAATGAATTTAGCCAAAATATAGCAGATAGATGCACAGAAGTTGAAACTGGTGCTCGCAATATTGATTATATTTTGCAAGGAACTATCATGCCACAACTGTCGACCAAGATTTTAAGCATGATGTCAACAGATGGTGAAAAATTTAATATTGAATTATCACTCGATGAAGATAAAAATATTAAAATTGATTTTTCTTAATACCATAATTATCTAATCATAAAATCTAAAAAAAACTCTGTATAATAAATAATTATGCAGAGTTTTTTTTAGATTTAAATAGTTTAATTATATCAAAACTTATTATTTTTTACAGGTTGATCTTGCGCCTTTACACCCCTCGCATGAAGCAGTGCACTTTGGTCTTTCAGTTTTAAAAAATGCTCGGCTAAGCAAAGCACCGCCAACAAGCATTATTGCGATTATTATAATTTGTTCAATTTCCATGATATGATTTCCATATATAGTTAAAATAAATGTGTTTTTTATTTGCATCAAAACTACGTCTTTTTATAATATCTATTTATAAAATAATTGTCTAGTGTAAAAATACGCCTTGTGATTTTTTGAATTTTAGTCTAGAATATTTTTTAGTATTAGAGTAAGAATATTTTTTATAACCATGTAATTTTTGAAATATATCAATATGCAAAATACAAAACTTCTTAACGTTAAAAACTTAAACCTTTACTTTAAGTCTGAGGACGGTGATATTTCAGCTATTTCAGATTTAAATTTCCAACTAACTCACGGAGAAACCTTATGTTTTGTAGGTGAATCAGGTTGTGGAAAAAGTTTGAGTGCCCTCAGTCTTTTACGTATAAACCCATCAAGTAGTTATATAAAATCTGGAGAAATTAATTTTGAAGGGGAAAACATATTAAGCCTAGCTGAAAAAGATATGCAAAATATTCGTGGTAAAAAAATATCTATGATATTTCAAGAGCCCATGACCTCTTTAAATCCTGTATTAACTATTGCAGATCAAGTTTGTGAGCCTTTAATTTTACATTTAAAATTGAGTAAAAGTGAGGCTTATTCAAAATGTATTGAATTGTTTCAGCAAGTTGGTATTGCTGATGCAGAAAAAAGGCTTTTTGACTATCCTCACCAATTATCAGGTGGTATGCGCCAACGTGTAATGATTGCGATGGCGCTTGCTTGTAACCCAGAGCTTTTAATTGCTGATGAACCAACAACTGCACTCGATGTAACAATTCAAGGTCAAATAATTTATTTGTTAAAAGAACAAGTTAAACAGCGTGGCATGGGCTTAATTTTTATTACTCATGATCTGGGTTTAGTTGCTGAAATTGCAGATAATGTTATTGTTATGTATGCTGGTGAAATTGTTGAATATGCTAGCGCATATGATATTTTTTCTAAGCCACTTCACCCATATACAAAAGGTTTAATGAAAGCTGCTCCAGATATGCTAAGTAGTCGTGACGAAAAGCTAGCGACTATTAAGGGGACAGTTCCACCTATTGGAACATACGGAAATTATTGTAGATTTTATGATAGATGTGAATTTGCAACTCCAAAATGCAAAGAAGAAAAGGCAGCTTTTATTCATCTTGAAAATGGGCGAAGTGTTAGATGTAATTTGTACTTGTCAGCATAATAAAAAGGTATTATATTAATCAAGTTGTGAGATTTGACATGAAGTAAGCATTTATTATAAATACTTTTTACAAAATTGAAAAAATATTTTAGCTTTCTTTAATAAAGGGGAATTAGATGAACGATAATCCATATGAAAAGGTAAAAATGACCATGACAGACGAAGAAATGGCAGAAAATGCAGAGCAAATGTTAATTGAGCCAAATATGGACGAAACCATAAATATTAATAATGAAGATGATTTTAATGCTCTTATTGCAAAAAAAGATGCGGAAATGGAAGATTTTCGCTTACGCAGTATGGCTGAAATGGAGAATTTTAAACGTCGTTTGAGTCGTGAACATGAAGAAAATAATAAGTATTTAAATGAAAAAATATTGGCAGATCTTTTACCTGCACTTGATAGTCTTGATTTAGCAATTCAATATGGTGAACAGGGTAATAGCTTGCTTGAAGGTGTTATAATGACACGCAAATTATTTTTAGATGCTTTAAAAAATCATGGACTCATTGTAATTGGTACAATTGGTGAAGAGTTTAATCATGAAATCCATGAAGCTGTTGGACAAGAACAGCGTGATGATATGGACGAAATGCATGTTTCTAACTTGTTACAGCGTGGTTATTACTTGCGTGATCGCTTGCTTAGACCAGCAAAAGTTATGGTAAGCTGTAAATAATAATGGAAAATAATATTTCAATCTCTGCACAAAAAAGACCTGCCACTATCTCTTATGAAATAGAGGCTAACACGATTGTTGTAAAATTTGGCGGAGATTGGAATATTTATAATAATCTTCCTAAGCATGAAGATCTTTTTAATAATTTAGATAAGCTCAACTTAAAAGAGCTGAAATTTCGTGCTGATAAGCTTGGAGCGTGGGATAATAGCTTAACTAGCTTGATTACAAAACTTAGTTTGAAGGCTAAAGAGCGTAATTTTCCTTATATGTTGGAGGAAAGCCTACCTCTTGGGGTCATTAATTTATGCAAACTAGCTTTAACTGTTCCAGCACACAAAGATCTTAATAAAGAAGAGGAAAGTCTAAGCTTATTTAGCATAATTGGACGCTTTATTTTAAACTTTCCTAAAAATTTTACTGATGTATTAAGTTTTATTGGCGAACTATGCTTAGGATTGGTACGCTTTTTTAGTGGAAGGTCAAGCTGTTCTCTTAAGGACATTTTAGTTTGCACTTATGAAGTTGGTGTTGAAGCACTACCAATTGTTTCACTAATCAGTTTATTAGTCGGTTTAATTATTGCTTTTGTTGGTGTAATTCAGCTTAGTATGTTTGGAGCTGAAATTTATATTGCAAGCCTAGTTGCCCTTGGTATCACACGTATTATGGGCGCTGTGATGACTGGTATTGTTTTAGCCGGTAGAACAGGTGCTTCGTATGCCGCAATTATTGGCTCTATGCAAGTTAATGAAGAAGTTGATGCACTAGTTGCAATTGGCATTTCACCTGAAGATAAGCTTGCAATACCAAGATTAATTGCACTTGCTCTTATGACGCCTATTTTAGTCATTTATTCTGATTTAATGGGTATACTTGGCGGATTTATTGTTGGTTCAGTCATACTTGGGATTGACTATTTAGAATATTTAACTTTTACTAAAAATTCATTATATTTAACACATGTTATGGTAGGAATTTTCCATGGTTTTGTGTTTGGGATAATAATTGCAATTACTGGCTGTTATCAAGGACTTAAATGTAAAAGAAGCGCTGAAGGAGTTGGACAAGCAACGACATCAGCTGTTGTTAATTCTATTATCTATATTGTTATTTCAACTTCAATTTTAACCATTGCTTTTAACATGGTTGGAGTGTAAATGATTGAAAATTCTGAAACAATTATTGAAGTAAAAGATTTAACAATTGGTTATGGTAACTTAATTGTCCAACAAAATCTCAATTTTAAAATACAAAAGCAAGATGTTTTTGTTGTTATGGGACCAAGCGGTTGCGGTAAAAGTTCAGTTTTGCGTGTGCTTATTGGGCTTAACGCTCCAAAAAGTGGTAATGTTTTATATCACGGGAATGATTTTTGGGCTAGCTCTGATGAAGAACGTCTTAAGACCTTGCAATATATGGGAGTTTTATTTCAAAGCGGTGCACTATTTAGCTCAATGACTCTAGCTGAAAATGTGGCGTTGCCGCTTGAAAGGTATACAAAATTAACAAAAGCAGAAATAAATGATCAAGTAGATTTAAAATTATCGCTTGTTGGTTTGGCAGGTTTTAATAATTTTTATCCATCGCAAATTAGTGGTGGTATGCGTAAGCGTGCTGGTTTAGCTCGAGCTATTGCACTTGATCCTGAAATTGTATTTTTTGATGAGCCATCTGCTGGACTCGACCCTATTAGTTCAGCACTACTTGATGAGTTAATTTTAGAGTTAAAGCAAAATCTTAAGATGACAGTAGTTGTTGTAACTCACGAGCTTGAAAGTATTTTTACAATTGGTAATAATAGTGTGTTTCTTGATAATGTTACAAAAACTGTCTTGGCAACTGGTAATCCTAATGAGCTTCGATATGATGATAAGCACCCAGAAGTTAAAAGATTTTTAAATCGTGGTAAATAAAATATGGCTAAAAAAATTAATACTACCTTGCTTGGTGCAGTTGTAATTGGCGGTATAGCTCTGCTTATTCTCTGCATTTCAATTGTTAGTTCTGGCAGGTTGTTTTCAGATGTGCAGCGCTTTGTGTTATTTTTTGACTCTTCTCTAAAAGGTCTTTCTATTGGTTCAAATGTTACTTTTCGTGGAGTACCTATTGGGCGTGTAACAGAAATTGAGCTTTCATCAAGCCTTGATAGCCAAGGTATTAGATTGCCTGTTTTTATTGAACTTACTCAAAATGCAAGTGAAGAATTTTTAGCTCAATATGATGATGCTGATGAGGAAGAATATCTGAAATTTTTAATTAGTGATGGATTTAGTGGTAGTTTGAATGTGCAAAGTTTTTTAACAGGAAGATTAGAGATTGAGCTTGATTTTAATCAGCACAATATTACCCCTTCTCATAACTTTGGTGAATTATATTACGCAGGTGTGCCAATTATTCCTACTATACCATCTCAGTTTGATACACTTACTAAAAAAATATTTGATTTACCAGTAGAAAAGATAACAAGCGATGTACTTGTGCTTATAGATAATTTAAATAACTTTTTAAGCTCAGAAGCATTGAATAGCTTACCAGAGAATATAAATGCTACTTTAAATAGGGCGAATGGTGCTATTGATGAATTAAAATTAGCAGTTGAAAGTATTAATAAGTTATCACTAAATATTGATGATAAAATTACAAGTTCTGAAAAAAATATCTTAAAAGCAGTGAATAATATCAGTGAGTTAGCCAAAAAATATGCTGCTATTGCTGATGATTTAGATAAGGGTATTAAGGCATTTACTGATTTTGCAAAGAATGCTAATAAAACAACTAAGTCAGTCAATGAGTTAATAAATCCAAATTCAGCTTATGTTTTAGGAATTAATAAGGCAATAGACGAAATGTCAAGAACTGCAAAATCTGTTCGTCATTTAGCTGATGTTTTAGAAAGAAACCCTGAATCTATTATATTTGGTAAAGGAAATCGTTAATGAAAAAAGTAATTTGTGCGCTAATAGTACTTTTGCTTAGTGCTTGTGGATTTAAGCCAAGCAGTACACCATCTTATTATGTTTTAGCTTTGCCAGAATATAATAATGAAAAAGTAGAAACTAGCAAGCTTGGAACAAGAATTTTAGTTAGTACCATTACAATTCCTGCATATCTTGACCGCCCAGAAATTGCACTTCGAACTGGAAGTGATGTTGAGTTTTCTGATTTTAATAGATGGGCAGAGGATTTAGATGATGGAATTAATAGAATTTTAATAGACAGTTTAAATCAAGACTTAAAAGCTTCAAATAGCATTGCATTTCCTATTAATTCTGTGATGCCGTATGATGTGCGCTTAAGTATTGATGTTTTGCGCTTTGATGGTGATTTAAATTCAACTGTTGCACTTGAAATTGTATGGATTTTGACTGACAATGAAGGGCAAGTTGTAAAAAATGGTCATTTTATTGACGAAACAAATAGTGGCAATGATTTTAATAGCTTTATAAATGCGCATAGTCTACTACTTAACAATTTTGGTAAGAATATTGCAACCATAGTTATGGATTAAAAAAATAATTTAAACTAGATGAAATATCGTAAAGTGAGCTAAGTATGAAAGATGATCAAATTATCGATTTAACAGAAATTATCGAACAAGGCGACAGTGTTAAAATTAATAATAAAAGCGTACTAGATGACGCTGATGATTTAAAAAAATCAGCAACAGATGCTGATGACGGTATTCAACTTGAAGATTTATTGTCAGAACTTGGTGGCATGGACGATGAGCTAGAACTTATTAAAGATGAACCAAAAAACACAGTACAAATTGAATCAAAAATTGAAGCTGATGCCAAAGAAGAATTAGATGCGCCAAGCTTTGATAATATGGACGACTTATTTGAGAACTTGGAAAAATCTGCTGATACACATGATGCGAACAAAAACAATGATCATAATGAAATAGATGAAAAAGATGAGCTGAATGACTTATTTGATGCTATTTTTGATGAAGAACCAAGCCCTAAAAAGCAACAAGAAGATGATATTTTGGAAAGTTTAGAGCTTGATGTTCCTATTTCTGAAGATAAAAGTGCAAAGCCAATTACAGATAATGATTTTGACGATTTATTTGATAGCTTATTAGATGAAAAACCAAAAACAAAGACTCAAGACGATGATTTTTTTGCTGATTTAGATCTGGATTTACCGGCTGAACAGACAAAAGAACAAGCTAAGGCTATGCCTGAAAATAAGGCTGAAACTAAGACTAGCGATGATTTTAGTGATTTATTTGATGAAATGTTAGAAGAAAAGCCAGCACAAAAAAATACAGATGAAGATGATATTTTAGGTGGTTTAGACCTTAATAGTCCCGAAGATGAGATAGTTAAGCCAAAACCTTCAATTAGTGTTCATGTTGAAGCTAAAGCACAAAAACAAGAGCCAACTAACATGGAAAATGACATTTTAGGTGATTTAGATTTTGAAGAACTCGCAGGTAGTCCTAAAACAGCTGAGTTAGATGCTGTGCTTAACGAGGGTGCTAAAAAACAAGAACAAGCTGAAACTACTATGCTTGAGGCTGGTGCCGTTTTAGAGAACGAAATTGATGAGTTACTTTCAAACTTAGATAATTCAATTGATGATAGTGAGTTAGAAGATATTTCAAATATTTCACAAAAACCAGCTAAAACGGAAGAACAAGAGGGCTTAGCAGGCTTTAATGAATTATTTGATAGCTTAGATATACCAAGCTCTGGTAGCCTTGAACAAAAAGCAATTGATAAAGATAATGTTGATTTTAATGAGATTAATTCATTACTTGGTGATGATGCAAAGCAAGCTAACACACAAACTGACAATACTGTTGCAAATGAAAAAATCCTTGAGTTGCAAGATAGTTTAAAGACATTGCAAGAAGAAAACAATAGCTTGCGTAGTGAGATCGGTGCTATTAAAGAACTTGCAGAAGCAGGCTTTGCAGCTCTTAAGGTTCAAAATGAAGCATTAGAGAAAAAAATGCATGAAATGCTCGAGAGCCAGAATAATAATGACTCTAAAAACGAAAGCGAGAAACAACAAGAACTAATTCAAGAATTGATTGATAAAAATGAAACACTAGTGCAAGAGCTTAGTGAGATTAAAGCTAGCATTATGTCACCAATTTTCTCAGATGATGAACTTTCTAATATTAAAGAATTGTTGCAAAAACAGCTTGTTACAGAGCAAGATTTAGATGAAATCAAAAATAATGTAGCTGATATTTCTTCAGCGCAAAATCAAGCAACAACTCTAAATCCAGAAGAGCTTGAAAGCATAAGAGCTTTACTAGAAAAAACTGAAAATTCTGTAAGTAATTTTGAAGAAATTCAAGCTTCAATTAAATCTTTAAATGAAGACTTTGTTCAAAGTGAAAGCGAAAATGAAAAGAATAATATTGAGCTACAAGAAAAACTTGCAAACATTGAAGCAAATGCTCTGAATTATAATGAACAACTTGAACTAGTTAAACAAAGCTCAAGCCAAATAGAGCAGGCAATGGCAGAGTTTAAGACTCAAGACAATAATGAGCTTGAAAATACAATTTTTGAAAATTTAAAACCTGTTATTGAGAAATATGCTGCAAGCTCTGCAGCTAAAATTATAAGAGAAGAAATAGCTGCTCTTCTTAGTGAGTAATTTTAACAAGTTTTTAGTGAGTAATATATTGATAAAGCTAGATAATTTATTTGCAGAGCCTGCAAGCCAATGCCTTGAGCATCTTGCAGGTGGTGCAATGCTTAATTTTTCAATTAATGATGAAAAAGTTCATGCCATGTTATACTTACCAAGCGGCAAAGGTCCGTATCCCATTGCTATGCTTTTACATGGATTGCCAGGAATAATTCGTAGTGAAGATATTGCGCAAGCTTTACGTAGAGCAGGCATGGCTGTATTAATTTTTTCATATCGTGGCTCATGGGGAAATGATGGTTCATGGTCTTATGCAAACGCCCATAGAGATGTATTAGCCGCAAAAGAAATGCTTTTTGAAGTTGCACCAAAATATAATCTTGATACAAATAAATTTGTTACAATTGGACATAGCTTTGGCGGGTTAATGACAATACTATTAGCAAGAGATTCTAATTTGCGTGATTTTATTGCCATTTCTCCATCTGATGCTAGCATGCAGTGGAAAAAAGCTATTGCAAATAAAAAAGAACATGAACGCATAAAACGTCTTGATTCGTTTTCACCATATTTAAAAGGCACAAATGGTGAAAAAATTTGGAATGATGTTCTAAATGACATAGATTCTTTTGACGCAATAAAAGCTATTGAAAGCTTTGATAAAAACAAAAGATTTCTATTGATAGGAGCTGAATTTGATAATTTACTTGGAATTGATGAATATTTTAATGTTCAGCTGAAAAGTTTAGAAGACAGGCTTGAAAATGTTGAGAGTTTAATTTTGCCAACAGGGCATAATTATCATAGTCAGAGGATTACGCTTATAAAAAGCATCGCAAATTGGTTGCAAAAAATAGGATATTAAAATGAAAAAATACAGTGAAGAATTTAATTTTTTTGGGAAAAAAACTCCATTTGATTTAATTAATGAGTTTGGTTCACCGTTATATGTTTATAACGAAGATATTTTACGTAGAGCTTGTCGTGATTTAAAATCTTTATCAAATCACCCCCAGTTTTATGTTAATTATTCAGCTAAAGCTAATACAAACTTAAGCCTGTTAAAAATAATTCGTGAAGAAGGTTTAATTGTAGATGCGATGTCGCCAGGTGAATTATATATTAATAAAATGGCTGGTTTTACAAGCGAAGAAATTTTATATGTATGTAATAATGTAGATGCTTCTGAACTTAAAAATGCAGTGGAAAATGACGTATTAATCAGTGTTGACTCTTTATCACAAGTAGAATTATACGGAAAAATTAATCCTGGTGGTAAGATTTTAGTTCGCATTAACCCAGGTATTGGCGCTGGGCACAGCCAAAAGGTTATTACTGGTGGCAAAAAAACAAAGTTTGGTATTTCACCAGAACTTTTTGGCGATTTATATGAAATTTTAGATAAATATAACTTAAAATTAGCTGGACTTACACAACATATCGGCTCATTATTCATGAAAGCTGATGATTATTTAGATGCAGTTGATTTTATTTTAGACTTTATTGCAACAATGCCACAAGAAAGGTGTAAAGATTTTGAAATAATTGACTTTGGTGGTGGCTTTGGTATTCCTTACCACAAAAATGATGGTGAAGCACGCCTAGATTTAGATAATTTAGGCAGTGGCTTAGATAAGCGTATGAAAGACTTCTGTGCTTTAACAGCTTATAAAGGTAAATTCTTAATTGAGCCAGGTCGATATGTTGTGGCTGAGTGCTCAATCTTACTTGGTAATGTTTTAGCTACAAAATACAATGGTGATGTACGTTACGTTGGTACTGATGTTGGCTTTAACGTGCTTATGCGTCCAGCGATGTATGAATCATATCACGAAATAGAGGTATACCCACAAAATAATGAAGTAAGAGAAATAACTACTCAGCATTTTGTTGGTAATATTTGTGAAAGTGGTGATGTTTTAGCAAAAGATAGAAAGTCAGAATTAGCTAAAGAGGGCGATCTTATAGGTTTATTAGATGCAGGTGCTTATGGATTTGCAATGGCATCACCATATAACCAGCGCTGCAGACCTGCTGAAGTTTTAATTAAAAGCGACGGCAGTGCTTGCGTAATTCGACGCAGAGAAACAATTGAAGATATCGTATCATTATTTTAATGAAAAAAAAGACAGCGACAATAATTTTATTTTTCTGGGGAATATTTCTTAGCATAGGCGTCTATTTATACGTAAACTATGCTAATAGCTATTATCTATCTACCATGATAAGTGAAAAGCTAAATGAAAAAAATATTGGAAAATGGAATATTGGAGCTGTAGCTTTTGAAGCTTTTCCTAGAGTAAAACTTATTATTTCTGGGATCGATTTTAGCTCAAATGACAACTTAAATGAAGCATTTGAGCTAAATCTAAAAGCTAAAGAAGTTACCCTTGCGCTTGGTTGGTCTTCTATTCTTGAAGCAAGATTTATTCCAGGATCAATCATTTTTGAAAATATGGACTTAAATGTTGATTTAAACAACATGTCAGAATTTAAAAGCAATGAAAATGCTGACAAAAATAATGAAAACTTATCCGATAGATACTCTGTACTTATAAACCTACTAAAAGATTTACGCTTAAGATTTAAAGATTCACATATCTTAATAAAAAATAATGAACAAAATGAAATAACAACTATTTCAGATATTAATGGTTCAATCAGACTGCCTGGTTTTTTTGCAGGCTCTTCCAATCTACGCATTGGATTAATAGACGTTACTAAAGAAATTATCAATGAATCTAAACAAATTTTATCTTTGAAAAAAACTAAACTAAACACTAAATATCTTTATCTTGAAAAAAATATTTCAAACAGCAATTTATTAAAAAATATAGCTTTTTTACCTTCAGGTTTTTTTGATTTTACAAGCACCATTAGCATGCCTAAATTTGAAGATTTGTATCTAAACTTTATAGCTGATATTCAACATAATGAAGCTAGTCGGCACATAGATGGTAAATTTTCAGCCAAAAAATCTAGCTTGATAGAAGGTCATACAGTACCACTTGATGTATCTTTTGATTATAGCTCAGAAGATTTTGACAATTTCTCTATAAAAAATACTTTGTTGCAATTATCCGATAATATTGGTGAATTTAATGGAGAATTAAATTTAAGTGAACTTGAGTTGGTGGGTAAACTTAAAGTATTACATTTAAGTTTACCGCAGTGGTTTAGCTTTGCACGAGTTTTGCCTGATGGTGTTTTTAACACTTTAGATCAAATAAAAGGTGAAGCATCTTTTAAGCTCAATCCAAAAAAACTTATAGTTCAAGAGGCAAATGCTAGTATTTTAGGCATGGATTTTGTTGGAACTGGTGGGGTTAAAGATTTTTCTAAGCCAGTAATTTATTTAAAAGCAAAAACAACTTATGCAAATGTCAATAATGTAATACCTGAACTTATAGGTAAAAGCATTGAAAAGTCAAATTATGCATATCCAAGTCTTGACGATTACTATGAAAGTGATGAACCACAAAAGCCAATTGATATCGGTTATGATATTGATCTTTACGCTGATAGTGCAGATGCGTGGCGTTTACGTGGTAATGATTTTAACTTTAGGACATATTCTAAAGATTCAAAAAATTATTTGTTATTCAAATACAACAAGCTATATGGTGGAAATGTTAATGTTTTAGCAACATTAGACGGCGATATTAACATTCATGGCAAGGCTAATGATGTTAATGCTTTAAGTTTTACACAAGCTTTTACACGTGACTCTGTTGTAGACGGTAAACTCAACTTAAGTGTTGATTTAAATTCAAGATTATCGTCATGGGTTACATTTGTTACTGGGCTCAAAGGTCGCATTGAAGCTGATATAGTAGAGGCAAAACTTGCCCAAGAAAACCTTGATAAAATAAATATAAAAATTGATGCAACTGGAAAAGAGATTAATTCTTCAAACATGCCAAGACAATTGGAATTTGATGGAAAAACAATAATAAACGCACAAGCTAAAAGATATAATATTGATCTTAATTTAAATGGAAAAGCAAAATTTGACCCTAAAACATTTGCACCAATTTCAATGACAGATGTTCCAGGTAAAGTGAGTTTTACAGGCTTTGGAATAAAATCAACTTTTTCAACTAAATTTTCATACACTGCACAAAAAAACTTAATGGAACTAGCAGATATTAATGGAGATTTACCTGGTGGGTTTATTAGCGGGTATGCTTTTATTGACAATGATGAATTAAAAGGGCATTTAAACGGCTCTAGTACAGCATTAAATCAGTTTGTTAATTCTTTTACAGATATAAAATTTTTACCAAAAAAATCACTATCTTTCATAGATTTTAATACTGATTTTGCAATAAAACAAAATCATTTAAATTTGAAAAACTTTACAGGAAAAATTGACAATACCAGCATAACAGGCTATATAGATTATATAAAGAATGATATAAATACGCTTAATGTTAATTTGCGCCTTGGTACTTTAGATATAAATCATTATATAAATAGTAGTAGCAAAGATGGTGCTTTAAATTATAATTTATTAAACAACATTAGTGGGAAAGGTGTCATTCAAGTTAGTGATTTAATTGTTAAAAAAATTAAATTATCCGGTGTTTATGCTCAGTATCATATTGCTAACAATAGTTTAGAGATAAACCCAATTAATATTACACCTTACAAAGGTCATGCATTAGGAAATATTAAAGTTTCTGGTACAAGAAATGGTTATATGACAAGGCTGTATTATAATGCTTATGGTATGAATATGCTAGATTTTTCCTCATCTATAGCCAAAGAAAGTGTTATTGGTGGTTCTGGCAAGATAAGCCTTGATCTAAATGGACTTATTGCAAATACAGGTGATATACCTAAAGCTTTAAGCGGAAATTATAGTTTTAGTATTGATAAAGGGTATTTTGCAACACTTAATAAAAATACCATCACTGATACTGAAAGCTTTGAGACTGTGAGTGCTTCTGGTGTTATGAATAAGGGTGTTTTAAAAACAAACAATATTTTATTAAAAAGCAATAGTTTAAATGCATCTGGTTATGGAACTATAAACCTAGTGGATTGGACTTTATTTGCAAAATTAAATGCTTCAACTCCAAGCTTTACAGATGTACCAGTAACTTTTTCAGGCAGTTTAGATGCTCCAGAACGAGAGGTTGATACTATAAAAGCTATTGGTAGTGGGTTTTTGAATCTTGTTGGTGATATTTTAACGCTACCATTTAAATTTTTGTCAAAGTAATACTTTAACTTTTGGTGCTCTATGTTTATTATTGGTTTATACTTAATTTGTGGTGCATTTGCGGGCATTTTAGCAGGTCTTTTTGGCGTTGGTGGTGGAACTATTTTTGTTCCAATCATGTTATATGCATTTAGCGCACAAGGTGTTTCACCCGAAATTTCACACCAACTTGCGCTTGGAACATCGCTTGCAACTATCGGTTTTACGTCGCTTTCGAGCGTACTAATGCATAACAAATTAGGTAATGTATTTTGGGGTGTAGTTTTTATTTTAGCTCCTGGTGTACTAGTTGGTGCTTTTTTAGGTGGGCAGATTGTAAAGTATGTACCGACTTTGTTTCTAAAGTGGCTCTTTGTTATTTTTATGTATTTTGTTGTATTGCAAAATATTATTGATTTAAAGCCAAAAGCCTCAAGAATGTTACCAAGAAAGATTATTGTTCAATTTGTTGGAGTGTTTATTGGAGCTTTCTCAACCTTTGTTGGTGTTGGTGGAGGTATCTTAACAGTACCATTTTTAGTTTGGTGTAATGTAGATATGCGTAAAGCTGTTGCTTCCTCATCAACTATTGGTTTTTGTTTGGCTATTTCTGGTGGAATAAGTGCTATGATTGCTGGTTGGAATATTGAAACACTACCAGAATATAGCATAGGTTTTGTGTACTTACCTTCACTTTTAGGTATGGCTTGTGCTAGTATGGTTTTTGCTCCATTTGGTGCTAAATTAACACAGATTTTACCTGTAAAAACACTTAAAAAATGCTTTGCTGGCTTTCTATTTCTGATTGCAACGAAAATGTTACTTGAACTTTTGTAGTGGGGAAGCGATGAAATACTTCAAAAATCTAAGTATAAAATATAAATTACTATACGGTTTTACATCGTTGTTCCTTATTTTGTGCTTTGTTAGTTTTTTTATTACAACTGCAATGCAAAAAATTAAGGACTCAAATTTACTTATAAATTTTTCGTATACACCTCTTGATTTAATTTGTGTTGATTCAAGATATTTTACCATTAGAGCTTTTGAAGGATTACAAGAATATATTTATACTGGAAACACTGATACTTGGGACGATACAATTAGCCATGTTGATAATGTTCATGGGCATATTGAAGAGCTACAAATAGTCTTGAGTAATTTAGATGCAAAAGGTGAAGAGGATAATCTAAAAACTGTCGCAAACAGCATGGAAAATTCTGTACGCGAATTAAAAGACATACTTAGTGCTATCTATATAAAATCATCTTCATTGCGTGAACTTGAACAAAAAGTCATTGATTTTTCTACCAGGACAAATTTTTATATTACACAATCACTTTCTTTAAACAGCAAATTGCTAGCAAAAGAACCAAGCAACCAAGAGCTTCGTCGCAATATTACACGAATAGGCGAAATACATAACTTATTTACTAGTGTGCAAACAAGCCTAGTTGTTGCAATATCCAGCCATAACATTGATTTTTTAGCTGCTTTTGAGGTAAAATTTGCACAAGCACAAAGTATCGTAGATGTTCTTATTGCAAACACTACAGATAAAGACTCTTTAGCATTATATAGTAAACTAAGTGATGATATTCAGAAATACTATGCGCTCTGCACAGAACTTTCAGAAAGATGGGAAGAATTGAACGAAATTATGGCAAGCTATGAAGATGTTAGCCATAAACTCATCAATTCAACATTATTCATTATTGAACGTGAGCGTGATTTACGAGGTGAAGCACTACGTGAACAAACCTTACATATTGAAATTACTTACAATAGTTTAATTATTATTTTAAGTATCGCCTTGATTGTAAGTATTCTTTTATCACTAAGTTTTCCAAATTTAATTGTTGCACCAATTAAAAAATTAGTTAATTTTGCAAATGCTGTTAGCTATGGTAATAGTCAAGAAACGAGTGGAATTGATAGTAAAGACGAAATAGGCACTCTTGCAAGAGCTATTGATATTATGGTTAAAAAGCAAAATAGTGCTATCTCTGATGCTAATTTAGCCGAAATTAGGGCTGTAGAAGCTTCAGAGCATGCAAAAGAAGCCTCAATGGCAAAAGGGCTTTTCTTAGCTCGAATGAGCCACGAAATTAGAACACCGATGAATGGTATTATTGGCATGACATACTTATGCCAGCAAACTGAGTTAACAGAAAAACAATTTGATTATTTGACAAAAATTCAAAATGTATCAGAACATTTACTTGGAATTATTAATGATATTCTAGACTTTTCAAAGATTGAAGCTAATAAAATGGAGCTTGAGTTAACTGATTTTTCATTAAATGCTCTTGTAACAGACTTAATTAATTTGACAAGTCCACTTGCACAAAATAAAGGTTTAGAATTATTTATAGATGTTGATGCAAAAATTCCAGATCCCCTTTTAGGTGATCCATTAAGACTAAATCAAGTTTTGATTAATCTTGTAAATAATGCTATAAAGTTTACAGACAGCGGCTCAATAACAATCAGAATTTCTAATATTAAATATATTAATAGTGAAAGAATGGAGTTATTATTTGAAGTTGCAGATACTGGCATTGGTATTAGCCAAGAAAGCATTGATAATTTGTTTGACGCCTTTAGTCAGGCAGATGGTTCAATTAGTCGTAAATATGGTGGTACTGGGCTTGGACTTGCAATTTCAAAACGTATTGTTGAGCTTATGGATGGTTCAATGTGGATTGAAAGTGTTGAGGGTAAAGGAAGTACATTTAAATTCACTATTGCTTGCGATATAACTAAAGATACGCAAGCTCTTAATAAATTTGAAGAGAGACAGCAAAGCATAATGAATAAAAAAATACTAATTGCTGTAAGTAATCCTATTGAACTTAATATTTTAAAATCTTTTATGAAAAATTTAGGAATGTCATTTGATTTTGTAAGTACAGAACAAAACTTTTTTGATAAGTTAACAACTAAGCCAATAATTAAATATGACTGTGCAATTCTTTACTTTGAACCTGCTGATGTAACTGAATTTGTAAATAAAACTAAAAAAATATTAGATTATGATTTGCACCAAGTTTATTTAAGTAAAGCAAATGAACTTGTAAAAGTAGAAGATGCAGTCAAAAATTTAGAGAATACTTCAATTTTAACAAAACCTTTTACTAGTTATAATTTGCTTATACATTTACTTGATATTTTTGGAATTGAAGTTAATGATAAATCTGCTGATGCGAAATTTAAGCTTGGATATGATGAAGATTTAGCAGGGCGAGAAATTCTACTTGCTGAAGATAATATGATTAACCAAGAGATTGCACTCGAATTATTAACAAGCATTGGAGTTAAAGTTACGATTGTTGAAAATGGTCTTGAATGTCTTTCTGAGATTCAGAAAAAGCAATATGAGCTTATATTAATGGATATTCAAATGCCACTTATGGACGGTCTTGAAACTGCAACGAAAATAAGAGAGCTTGACATTAGTTGGGCAAAAGATATACCTATTGTTGCGATGACTGCTCATGCAATGTCAACTGATAGGGATAAAAGCCTAGAAGTTGGTATGCAAGATCACATTACAAAACCAATACAAATTGAAATATTACACAAGACCTTACGCAAATGGTTATGTGGAGATGATTTATAAAAAAGGAGAAAGCTAGTGACTATTTTAGATGTTGAATCAGGTTTAAAAAATTTGAATGGCAATGAGTCGCTTTATAATAGACTATTACAACGCTTTATGGATAGTAATCTTAACGCTGTAGCTGATATTGAAAATGCGATTATTGCAAATGATAGTGAACTATCAGTAAGGCTTGCGCATACTTTAAAAGGTGTTGCAGCTAGCCTTGGAGCAACAGCATTGTATGAATGTTCTCTTGTAATTGAAGCTGCACTCAAAAATGGTGAGCCATGTCAAGACAAACTACCTGAGTTACAGAGTATTTTAACTCAAACATTTGAGCAAATGCAAGCAAGATTATAATTTTATTTAAGCTTATTGATTTTAGTGTTTTAATATAATTTTAGCAGTAAGGCTTATCACTAAATATTGCCAAAACAATAATAATACTTAATTTTATTTAAGTAGAATTTGTATGGCATAAAAAAATATGCCTTACTTCTAAAATTGTGTATTACGTGGAGTAGACTAATGACAAGTCAAATAAAAACTATATTACTTTTAGCACTATTATCTGGCATAATTATTACACTAGGTGGAATGTTTGGTGGAAGATCTGGTGTAATGATTGCATTGATCTTTGCTTTATTTATGAATATTGGTAGCTATTGGTATTCTGATAAAATTGTTTTAAGCATGTATAAGGCAAGACCGCTAAGCCCTGATGAAGCACCTTATATTTATAGTGCAGTTCAAGAGTTAGCGGCAAAAGCTAATATTCCTATGCCTAGAATCGTTATTGTACCAGAACAAGCACCAAATGCTTTTGCAACTGGTAGAAACCCTGAACATGGTGTAGTTGCAGTTACTGAAGGAATTGTTAGGCTTTTATCACCAGAAGAATTAAAAGGCGTGCTAGCACACGAAATTGCACATATTGCTAATCGTGATATTTTAATTCAAACCGTTGCAGGTGTTATGGGGTCAGCAATTGTTGCTATCGCTAATTTTATGCAATTTGCTTCAATGTTTGGTGCAAGAGACAGTGAAGGAGAGCGTCCAAACCCAATTGCTATGATTGCGATGGCTATTTTAGCGCCTTTAGCTGCAAGTATTATTCAAATGGCAATTTCTCGCTCAAGAGAATATTTGGCTGATGATACAGGGGCTAGTCTTTGTGGACAGCCACTTTATCTTGCAAAAGCGTTGGAAAAATTAGCTCATGCTAACGAGCGTATTCCTATGCAAAATGGTAATCCAAGCACAGCAGAAATGTTTATTGTGCATCCGTTTTTTGGTGCTAAAGCTTCAAACTTATTTAGCACACATCCTGATATTAACGAGCGCATCGCACGATTGCGTGCTATGGCTTAAATATAATTTTATTAATGTATTACTTTAAGGTTTAAAATATGACAAATAATTATCGTTGTGGACAAGTTGCTTTAATTGGTCCTCCTAATGCTGGAAAATCCACTTTGCTTAACGCTTTTGTTGGGCAAAAAGTGGCTATTGTTACTTCAAAGCCGCAAACCACACGAAATAAAATTCTTGGTATTGCAACAACTGATGACAGTCAAATTGTTTTTATTGACACTCCAGGTGTTTATGGTATTAAAACCAATGCAAATGCACCTACTCGTGGTCAGTTGAGTAAGCTCATGCTACAAGCAGCATGGCAAAGTTTTAATGAAGCTGACATGATAGTTCTTGTTCTAGATGTTGATTTGTATATACGCAAGCCAGACTTTTTAGAAAAAGACTTAGCACCATTTAGTGCAGCAATTGCAGAATCAGATCGAGATGTTGTCATTGTTTTAAACAAAGTCGACTTATTCCATGATAAAGCTAAGATGTTGCCGTTATTTGAAGGCTTACAGGAAAAATTTCCTAAAGCAGTATTATTTCCAATTTCAGCACTTCGCCAAGATGGTATAACAAATCTGCAAGAGCTAATTAAGACTAAACTGCCTGTAGCAGAGCCAAAATATCCTGAAGATCAGCTTTCAACCGCACCTGTGCGCTTTATGACAGCAGAAATTGTGCGTGAAAAACTATTTGAACGCTTGCATCAAGAAGTTCCTTATGCTGTTGCTGTTGATGTTGAAAATTGGGAAGAAGATGAAGAACGCGGTCAAGTTATTATTCATGCTGCAATTTATGTTGCACGGCCATCACATAAAGCAATGGTTATTGGTAAGTCTGGTAAAAATATCAAAGAAATAGGAACTGCGGCTCGTAAAGATATAATCGAGTTACTAGACTCAAAAGTTCATTTAGAGCTATGGGTTAAAGTTCGCGAGGACTGGATTGACGATACAATGTTTTTACAAGAACTTGGTCTTGGAGCACAGTAATGCATGAAGATTTTAACAGCTTAGAACAAAGATATTTTGCTGTTAGAAAGCGTTTTGATGATGCAATTCAAAGTGCAGGGCGCAAAGATGAAAAAATTGAATTAATTGCTATTTCAAAATTTCATGGTGCAGAAAAAATTAGATGCTTGTATGAACTTGGTCAGCGCCATTTTGGCGAAAGCTATATCCAAGAAGCCTTGCAAAAGCAAGAAGAGCTTAAAGATTTAGCAGATATTGTTTGGCATATGGTTGGTCATGTTCAGAGTAGAAAAGCTGGCGATGTTTTAACTTTATTTAGTTATGTTCATAGTTTAGACAGTGTTAAATTAGCTAAAACTTTTGCAAAAAAAGTAGAAAAAAATAATAAGCTAAAGGCTTTTATACAGGTTAATATTGGTCATGAAGAGCAAAAATCTGGAGTTTTGCCAGAAAATTTGCAAGAATTTATTGATGATTTAAAAGTAGATAATATTATTGACAAATTTGATTTACAAGGTTTAATGTGTATACCGCCAATAGATGGACAACATAACAATTTTTTTGTACAATTAAAAAAATTGCAAGAAAGCTTATCGTTTAAATTGCCATATTTGTCTATGGGAATGTCAGATGATTTTGAAGATGCGATTTTACATGGTGCAAATTTTGTTAGAATTGGTAGTGATATTTTTGGACCAAGAAAATAGGAGATGGTATGGCTAATGAATTACCAAAAGGCGAAGACGCTGAAAGCACCGAAGGCAAAAAGAAAAAACGGTTCAGCTTTAAATTTATAATGCTTTTACTTAGTCTTATTATACTTTTAGCAGCAATTGGTGGTGGTGGTTATTGGTGGCTATATTTGCGCCCTAATGCAACTGGTTTAGCAGGTTTATTTGGTTCTTCTGAAACAACTGAAATTGCTGAAGGTAGCGAGAATGTAGGATCTGGTGAAGCTGGTGAAGGCGAAGTTATGGCACAAATGATTGCTAGTAAACACTCTGAGCGCACTGCTGGTGCAGAAAGTGAAGATGGTCCTCCAACTGGTAAGTTAAAGCCAGGTATTCGTCCAATTTCATTACCTAGCTTAACAATTAATTTATCAGATCAAGGTGGCAATAAATACTTAAGACTTGGTATGGACGTTGAAGTTAATAGTACTGCGGCAGTTCAAAGGATTAAGGATAGTGAAGCAAAAATTCGTGATGCTATTATTTTATTGCTTTCAAGTAAAACAACAGAAGATTTAAGTAGTGCTGAGGGTAAAATTATTTTGAAAAATGAAATTGCTGGTCGTCTTAATCAAATATTAAGTAGCCAAAACATAGTTCAAATTTATTTTACAGACTTTGTAATTCAATAGTATTGTTTAACGTATTGGAGTTGAATATGGCAGAAGATCAAGAACAAGATGCTTTAGCAGCAGAATGGGAAGCAGCTCTTGCTGGTGGTGGTTCATCAAACGCAGGTGCAGCTGGCGAAAGTGAAGATGATAAGCTTGCGGCAGAATGGGCAGCAGCTTTAGCTAGCGATGAGCAACAAAGCGTAACTGAAGAGAAAAAACAGCAACAATTAAAACCACAAGCTATTGATGCAAACTTTAAAGATATGACTGATATATCAAAAGCACCACGCACAGATTCTGTACGTCGTGAGCTTGATTTTATCTTAGATATTCCACTTGATGTTTCAGCAGAGCTTGGGCGTACACGCTTATTAATTAATGAATTATTACAACTTGGACAAGGTTCAGTAGTTGAATTAAATAAATTAGCAGGTGAGCCACTTGAAGTTTTTGTTAACGGTAAGTTAGTTGCTCGTGGTGAAGCTGTTGTTATCAATGAAAAATTTGGTGTTCGTCTAACTGATATTATTAGCCCAATTGAGCGAATAAAACAATTATCATAAGTCAATACAATGACACAAGCAAACAACTTAACAACAAGTATTGCAACAAGTGATTTTACATGGCTTGGATATTTTCAAGCCATTTTAGTTGTTGGTGTGCTATTAATTGGTATGTGGTTTTTATTATCATTTCTAAAAAAGACTAATAGATTTAAGCTGTTGGGTAATAAAAACCCTAAACAAGAATTATACCTTGAAAATCAGCTCGTCTTAGGACCACGCAAGGCGATTTGTGTGGTACGATTTTTGAATAAGCGTTTATTGATTGGCTTAAGTGATAATAATATAAATCTACTTACTGAACTTGATGTTGAAGAAAGTTCACAAATAGATGTAAAAGCAGATGTAAAAACAGAAGTAGAGCATGAAAAAAATATTGATTTTGCAAGCTATGTTGAAAATATTCAAAGTGAAGAACAAAATCTGGCAAGCGAAAGGGAAAATGAAAAAATCTAGCATTTTTGCAAGCTTAGTTTTTAGTGTATTGCTTTTTCCTAGTTTTGCGTTTGCTGCAACTGATCTTGTAATGCCACAATTACAGCTTCTTTTATCAGGTGGGCAAACAGAGCCAGAGCAGGTATCACTTACACTTGAAATATTATTCATGTTAACGGTGCTATCGCTAGCACCAGCAATTATGCTTACTGTTACAAGCTTTACACGTATTATTATTGTTTTACATTTTTTGCGCCAAGCAATGGGTATCCAACAAATTCCGCCAACTCAAGTTTTAGCTAGTTTAGCAATTTTTATGACCTTTATCATTATGTATCCTGTTGGAAAACAGATAAATGATACTGCACTTCAACCATATCTTGAAGAACGTATTGGCTTTGATGATGCACTTAGCTTAGCTCAAGCACCTCTTAGAAACTTTATGTTTCAGCATACTAGAGAGAAAGATCTTTCACTTTTTTACAATATTTCGCAAATGCCAGCTCCTGAAAACAAAGAAGAAGTTCCAACAATAATGTTGGCGGCGGCTTATGTTATTAGTGAGCTAAAAACTGGCTTTACAATTGGTTTTTTAATCTATATTCCTTTTTTAATTGTTGATATGGTTGTATCAAGTATCTTGCTTGCAATGGGTATGATGATGCTTCCGCCAATGATGGTATCTATGCCATTTAAATTACTATTATTTGTTATGGTAGATGGTTGGGGCTTAATTGTTGGTTCACTTGTAAATAGTTTCCTTTTAAACTGACGATACAGGAATAAATTATGACACCAGAATTTGTAATAGGATTTGCTAGACAGAGCATTGAGCTTGCACTTTTGATTGCGCTTCCAATGCTTGGAGTTGGTCTTGCTGTTGGTGTTATAGTAAGTATTATTCAAGCAGCAACACAAATTCAAGAAATGACATTAAGCTTTATTCCTAAAATTGTTTCAATTTTTATAGCACTTTTATTTGCTTTTCCTTGGATTATGGATAAAATGATAGCTTTTACCCATAATTTACTTGTAAATATACCACAATACATTAGATAATTAGGTGAAAATATGACTACTTTTTCAAATAGCGGCGATGATGTTAGCAAATTAGTTCAACTTGGAACGGGTAAATTAGATGTTCCAACTTCTCCAGACGCTAACATTTTTGAAGTTTTTCCAAACCGCTTTAAACGCCCATATATAATTAGCTTGGGATATCCAGAATTTACTTCACTTTGCCCGGTTACTGGTCAGCCAGATTTTGCAACTATCATTTTAGAATACATTCCACATGAATTATGTGTTGAATCAAAAAGTTATAAATTATACATGTTTGCATACCGTAACCACCAATCATTTATGGAGTCAATTACTAACAACATACTAGATGATGTTGTCAAGACTTTATCTCCATATTGGTGTAGAGTGAAAGGTATTTTTACACCTCGTGGCGCAACACATATTCACGTTTTTGCAGAAGATTTTAAAGATTGTGCTGAAAAAAGTGAAATTGAAAAAATTGTTCATGAGTATAAAGTAGAAAATAAAGGACGCTTTGATGCTACTTCTTATTGATATTGGCAATACATCAATGAAAATTGGAATGTCAGATGGTAATAAGTTAATTAGTGTTTATAATTTGCCAACTGATTTTATTAGTCAAAGTGCAGATAGCCTCGGTCTTAGATTGCATGCACTAATTGAACACGCCAAACTTTGTGAAAAAATTAGCTCTTGCATAGTTAGCTCAGTTGTACCAAGTATGGATCAACTTTTGCGTCATGCTTGTGAGCGATTTTTGGGTGTAAAGGCAGTTTTTGCTCATCAAGAAGTTGAAATTCCATTAACTAACCATTATGAATCACCAAAAGAGGTTGGAGCAGATAGGTTAGTTGCTGCTTATGGGGCTAGAAAATTATATCCTGAGGCAATGTCACTGATTTGTGTTGATTATGGCACAGCAACGACATTTGACTGTGTTAGTGAAAATGCTTATATTGGGGGCTTAATCTGTCCAGGACTTATGTCTTCTTTAGGTGCTTTAGCAACAAGAACGGCAAAATTGCCACGCATAGCGCTTGAAGAAGGTAATTTAGGAAAAATACCAATGGTTGGCAGAAATACAACAACAAGTTTAAATCATGGTTTTATATTTGGTTTTGCTGCAATGACTGAAGGTCTTTGTAAGCAACTTAGCCAAACTTTAGAAGGTGATATAAAGGTTGTTGCAACTGGTGGCTTTGCTAGCGGACTTGCAAAGGTAACACCGTGTATTGATGCTGTGCATACAGATTTGATTTTAGATGGTTTAAGATTTTTATATAACGATATTAAATAATACACTCTTGGAGGTTGTATGAGTACTATTGTATCAGTTTGGGGACGTGAAATTTTAGATTCACGTGGTAATCCTACAGTTGAAGTTGAAGTTGCATTAGAGTCTGGATATGTTGGGCGTGCTGCAGTTCCATCTGGCGCATCAACTGGAACACGTGAAGCACTTGAGCTTCGTGATGGCGATAAAAGCCGTTATATGGGTAAAGGTGTATTAAAAGCAGTAGAGCATGTAAATGGCGAAATTGCTGATGCAGTTGCCGGAATGGACGCTTTAAAGCAAGTTCAGCTTGATAATCTTTTACTTGACCTTGATGGTACTGATAACAAAAGTAGATTAGGCGCAAACGCTATGCTTGGTGTTTCTTTAGCTACAGCAAGAGCTGCTGCTGACGCTTTAGGCTTACCATTATACCAATATCTTGGTGGTATCAACGCAAAAGTATTACCTGTTCCACTTATGAACGTTATTAATGGTGGTGCTCATGCTTCTAATAGCCTTGATATTCAAGAATTTATGATTATGCCTATTGGTGCTGAAACTTTCCATGATGCTCTTCGCATGGGTGCTGAAGTATTCCATACTTTAAAAACTATCTTACATAAAGATGGTCACACAACTAGCGTTGGTGATGAAGGTGGCTTTGCTCCAAACTTAAAGAGCCATGATGAAGCATTTAAATATTTAATGAAAGCTATTGAAGAAGCAGGCTATCGCCCAGGCAGTGAAATTGCTTTAGCTATTGATGCTGCTGCATCTGAGTTCTACAAAGGTGATAAATACGTATTAGCTGGCGAAAACAAAGAATTTACTTCTAAAGAAATGGTTGACTGGTTAGCCGAGTTTACAACAAAGTATCCACTTATTTCTATTGAAGATGGTCTTGCAGAACAAGACTGGACTGGCTGGAAAGAGCTTACAGTTAAACTTGGCAATGACATTCAATTAGTTGGTGATGATATTTTCGTAACTAACCCTGATATCTTAGCCCAAGGCATTGAAGAAGGCATTGGTAACTCTATTTTAATTAAATTAAACCAAATTGGTACAGTTACTGAAACTTTAGATACAATTGAAATGGCAAAACAAGCTGGATACACAACAGTTGTGTCACATCGCTCTGGTGAAACAGAAGATAGCTTTATTGCTGATTTAGCTGTTGGTGTTACTGCTGGTCAAATTAAAACTGGTTCACTTTCACGTAGTGACCGTTTAGCAAAATACAACCAATTATTAAGAATTGAAGAAGAGCTTGAGGGCGATGGTATTTATTACGGTCCAATGCTTGCAGATGACTTTGAAGAATAATTCTTTTTAATTTTTCTTATTAAGTCCCATGGATTAGCATGTTTAATCATATATGCTAAACTATGGGACTTTTTTATTTGAATTTATTAGTTTTTTATATAAAAGTGACTAAGCCAGCTTTGCGTATCAAAACAATTGCCAAAGTGAATATCATCTGGCACGTATCTTGCTTAATAACAGGCATAAAGGAGAATGACTATGCAATTTATGCCTGCTATAAATTCAAATACTAATGATATTTCAGCTCTTGCACAAGAATCACAAAATTCTTATTCTTTAGCACTGTCTAAGGATAGCAGGGGTTTTTCTTCATTACTAGACAACTATTTCGAAAATAGTCCGGCAGAAGTTACTCCTACTATGCTAGACTATAATCCAACAAGTTCATACACTGACTCAAATCTTGGATACGATAGTTCGGAAGATTTTTCCTATTCAGATTATGAAGTTTATGACTATACTAATGTAAACATCAATCCATCGCAAGCTTATGAAGAAGTTCGTTTAACAGAAAGTGAGGTTAATAAGCTTGCTGATAAACTAGAAGCAGATGGCGTTGACCCTGAAATTGTACATGAAATTCGTGAACTTGGCGAAAATGTAGCTGGTATTACTCCTAGTGATTTAGCTAAGCAAATCATGGAAAAATTACAAACTCCAGCTGAAATAACTGATAAAGATTTACAAAATATTTTTTCACTTATGCATAGTATTTCAGGCAATAATGCTCCTAATTTAGTTGATAATATTAGAGCTGGTCAAAAAAATACTGCATGGCAAAATTTTACAAATAGCTTGAATGCTGATCCAAATAAATTAATTACAGTTAATAAAGATGATTTAATTTCATTTGCAAAAGGTCTTAATTTATCAAATGATGCCATTCAATCAATAAATAATATTTTTGGTAATAATTCTAAACTCACATTAAAAGCAGGTGATTTAGATAAATTATTAACATTACCAAAACAAGAAATGGCAGATTACTTAAAAAACATTCAAGACTTAGCAGCAAGCCTTGATAAAAATTCAGCTAGCATTTTACAAGAAGCTAGAATTAGAACAGAAAAAGAAAAATCTGCATTCTTAAAAAGTGAAAAAAGTGTTGATCAGTCAGATATTTTGATTAAGGACACTGTAACTCGCAATGGCTTAACTGCTAATAATCTTGAAGAAAATAAAGTATTTGAAAACTCTGGACTTAAAGATAGCTTACAAGATGCTATGAATAAGTCTAAAGATCAAGACTTAACAGTTAAAAACGGTAATACAACTGATCTTACAAGTGATAAAAATGGTCAAGATGCTAAAAACTTCCAAGGTTCAAAAGATGGTAGTGAATTTATGTTTGATAAAAAAGGCACAGCATTTTTTGAATCATTAATTACAAGAACTGAAGTTCGTACTGACCAAATGTTTACTTTTGGTTCACTACTTCAAACAAGTAGCCAACTAAATACCGGTAACAACGTTTCAGGAGCACCACTTACTCAACAGCAAGCAGCTCAAGCTTTAAATCAAATGAAAAGCGGAATGCTTACAGCTATGAAAGATGGAGCAACAAAGCTTGAAATTCAACTTACACCAACAGAACTTGGCGCAGTTAATGTTGTTCTTGTTTCTAGAAATGGTGAAGTTAGTGCAATGCTGCGACCAGAGCGCGCCGAAACAGCTCAACTTTTTAATCAACAAGCTGATGCAATTAAAGCAAGTCTTGAACAACAGGGGATTAAAGTTGAAAAAGTAGAAGTTCAAACTCAGCTTCAAGATAATCGCAACAATAATAACTGGCAAGGCACTGATCAACATAACAATGCTAAAGAACAGCAAGAAATGGCTGATCAGCAACAAAGAGCATTAAGGTTAGGGCGTATTGGTCGTGAGGAACGTGAAAGCATGATGTCAACTAGTGATATAGATGAAAGTTTGTCAGATATTGCTTTGAATGGTTTGCACCTTGTTGCTTAAT
>CAYJPK010000001.1:107262-138700 GCA_964372035.1 uncultured Desulfovibrionaceae bacterium
TAACTGAATTTAAGTTTATATAAAATTTTAAAACTGGCAATTATTTCCCTTATAAAAGATATGTATGGGCAATAATTGCCTAATTGCGTCCAATTTTTGAGACTGTCAATGTTTTTTATTCTTTTATATCAATATGTTATATAAAAACACCATATATAACTACTGATTTGGCAAGCTTTATGCATAACTAAAGGTAAATAGGAATATTTTATCTTTAATATGTCGAAAGAGAGGATTTTATGTCACAAACAACAAGCGTTACAGATAGCCAATATGCAAGTGCGACAGGTAGCTTAACTAGTGGTGCAACTGGTAGCTCTGAAATGGGTAAAGATGAGTTTTTACTCTTGCTTGTTACACAATTTCAATATCAAGATCCTCTTAATCCAATGGAAGATAAAGAATTTATTGCTCAATTAGCACAGTTCTCAGCACTTGAACAAAGCATGAACATGAATGAAAATATGCAACTCATGCTTACTGCTCAGCAAGAAAGTAATACTATGGGAGCTGTAAGTTATATGGGTAAAGAAGTTCTGGCTCGTGGTTACCAAGTTAGTGTTGAAGATGGTAATGTCACTACCTTTCAATATGCTCTTGAGGAAGAAGCTGCAACGGGCTATGTTAATATTCTTGATGCGAACAATCAATTTGTTACAAGTATTGACTTACCTGCAAAAGGTGCTGGTATTCACGACTTCCCTTGGGATGGCAAAGATGCTGATGGTAACACTGTTCCTGATGGTGTTTATACAATTGGCTTAGTATGTAAAGATGCAGAAGGTCAAGCTATTATTGCTGATACTCAAGTTGGTGGGCTTGTAACAGGTGTTAACTATTACGGTAATGACCAATATCTTAAATTTAGCGACGGTCGTCTTGTTGCTCTTGCAGAAGTTCGTGAAATTATTGAACCTGACAAGGTGAGTGTTGATGATGAAAGTGCTGATTCTGGTTCAAGCTCATCTGGCTCAACCGATAGTGACTCAATAGCTGGCACTGGAGATACAACAACTGGTGGTTAACAGTATATAAATAAATTTTATAAAGGCACAGCTAATAAAAAATAGTTGTGCCTTTTATTTGTATTAGTAGAAATTAATAATGTATGCAAGAAAAATTGCCAGAGCTTATTCTTTAAAAAGTAGGGGAGTTTAGCCTTTTATTTCTGCTATTAGCTTTAGAAGCTTTTCAACATCTTCTTTTGGAGTTGCAAAAGAAGTAACAAATCTCGCTTCTATATTAATGCCATCTCTAGCAAGCTCGCTATTAAAATGACAATGCTTTGAAATTTTATCACTAAAATCATTAGAAAAAATAACAAAAACCATATTTGTTTCAACTTCAGCCACAAGTTCAAAACCTAAACTTTCTAAACCATCACCAAGTAATTTTGCCATTTTATTGGAGTTTTTAGCAATTTCAATAAATAAATCATCTTTAAGTAATTCTTCAAATTGAATTCCCAGAAATCTAGCGTTAGCCAAAAGTGCACCATTTTGCTTAATATAATAACGCATGTTTGATTTTAATTCATCATTTAAAATAATTAGAGCCTCGCCAAACATAGCACCATTTTTTGCTGCACCAAGATAAAAAACATCACATAGATCAGCAATTTCTTCTAAGCTTATATCATTATTTTCACAGGCTAAAGCAGTTGAAAGTCTAGCTCCATCAAGATATAAATAAAGATTGTTAGTCTTACAATATTTACTAATTTCAACAAGTTCTGATTTTTTATAAATAGTGCCTAGTTCAGTTGAGTTTGAAATATAAACCATCTTTGGCTTTACCATATGCTCATTGTTATGAACTTTAACTACCTTATCTATCATTTCTGGAGTTAATTTTGCATTTGCTGAAGGAATTTCAATAATTTTATGACCACTGGCTTCAATTGCACCAGTTTCATGCACCGCAATATGAGCTAAGTCTGTAGCAACAACAGCTTCAAAAGAACGTAAAAAAGCAGATATAGCAGTTCTATTTGTTTGCGTTCCTCCAACTAACAGATGAACTGCGGCATTGGGCTTATTTATACGCTTGCGAATTAATTCACAAGCATTTAAGGAGTGAGCATCTTCTCCATATCCACCATGCTGTTCATGGTTAGTTTTTATTAATGCCTCTAAAATATTAGGGTGCATGCCTTCACTGTAATCATTTCTTAAAAATATCATAACTTCCTCCAAAATAAAAACAAGTCAAATATATAAGTTGTATAGATTAAGTCAATAGCTAAAAACTATATTTTTTTTACGATAAATAAAATCAAAATAAAAATTTTATTAAGTAGCATGAAAAAAGACTTAGTTTCAACATTTTAAAAAAGCTAATTTAAATTTCAATGTATTTTCAAAGATCTACAAACATAAAATACCTTAAGCAAAAAAACTTGTAAGCCAAGGATTAAAAAAACTCATCTTTAAAAATCATAAAAAGAAAAAAGTTCATTTGAAGATAGTTAGAACAAAAGACAGTAGGTTAGATTTATTTTAACAATTGCTACTCTCATTTTAATGTATAATTGTCCCATAATGATAATTATGTTAACTTTGATGTTTCAATATAGATGTTTTTCAATAAATATATTCAATTATATTATATAAATAGATATAAGTTACTTAAAATGCTTGGTCCGTTTTATCTAAAGGATTATTTGCATCGTTTGCTTAGTTAAATTTGTTTTGGCATCTAGTGTTTTAAATTTATTCTTCATATTCACTCTTTTCTGTTGTATAAAAAATGATTTAAATTTAAGCCAAAATAAGCCGCTCTTTTATTTTTTTTGAGCTACGACTCATTTTAATAAAAAATGTCTTATTTTAGAACTTTGCTTAATTAAAAGATTGTGGTATTATTTTTTCATCATGTTATGCTACTATTTTATTGAGGTATAAATTATGCTAAAAATATTTAAGAAAACTAAATTGTTATCTATTTTATTAGCTTGTACACTTTCTTGTTCTTTGTATAGCTATAGCTCTTTTGCAATGCCACGAACAAATGAAGAATTGAAGCATATTTTTGATACGCTAACGCAAACACCTGTAGAATATGGTAGTATTCCAGCACTTTACAATCCAGAGCTTATAACTGTTAGTGATGCAAATAATTCTTTAGATAAAACTGACCAAGTATTTTTGGTTGCTTATCCTAATGGTGAAATTCGTGTTTACCCCCAACGAATTATGGTTTGGCATGAAGTTGTAAACGAGCTTATAGATGGTCAATCATATGCTGTTACCTATTCACCAATTTCTGGTTGCTTTGCAAGCTATGAAAGCACCTTAAATGGTACTAATTTAATGTTTGATGTTGATGGTAGATTATACAATAATAACAGCGTATTACGTGATAGAAACACTGGTAGCCTGTGGTTGCAAATCACTGGAGTTGCATTTGAAGGTCCATTAAAAGGACGTGGACTTAAACTTTTGCCTATTATTTGGACTAATTGGGAAAAAGCCCGTACAGCATTTCCAAATGCAAAAGTTATGACAAAACCACTTAATACGCAGCGTTCATACGGTCGTGACCCCTATGGTTCATATGAGCCTGGAGTTGTTTCATACTATCAAAACGAAACTATTCATTTTCAAGTTTCAAAATATGATAAGAAATTTAAACCAAAGAATGAAATAATCGGTATTGAATATAAAAATTTATTTTTATCAATTGATATTGATTATGTAAAAAAAGAAGGCTTTGTTAACTTCTTTGTTGGACCATATCCATTATTAGCTGTTCACGATAAATATCTTGATATTATTAGAGTTTTTACTCGTAATGTTTGGGATCAAGCTACCCTATTTAATGTTGTAAACGGACAACTAGTTGATATTGATACCAACACAGTCTGGAACATGGACGGTATAGCTGTTGATGGAAAATTAAAAGGTGCAAGCCTTGAACAACTATTTGGAATATATTCCTTTTGGTTTGTATGGTCAGCAATTAATAATGATACTATAACTGTTCCTGGTGAAAGTATGGTTCCAAAGTCTGCCCTTATTCGTGGAAATATCGGTAGCATAAAGTAAAATTATAGTTATAAAAAGAAATTACTATGTAGAATATGATATCGTGTGATGTCATATTAAAATATTATAAAGGAATATATTTGTGAGTGATTTTATACCTGAGTTATTAGCACCTGCTGGTGGACCTGAGCAATTAGAATCAGCAATTTTGTATGGTGCTGATGCAGTATTTCTTGGTGGTAAAAACCTTAATTTGCGCAAAGCTAGCATTGGTTTTGACCATGAAGAACTTAATAATGCCCTTGAATACGCACATAAAAATAGTGCAAAAATTTTCTATTGTGTAAATGCAATTCCACAAAACCATCAGTTAAATGATATTGCAAAAGAGCTTGAATATTTAAGCTCAACAGCGATTGATGGTTTAATCATTGCTGATCCTGGTGTTATGAACTTAGCCAAAAGATATGCACCAAATAAGGAAATACATCTTTCAACTCAAGCACACACTACTAATATTGAATCTATTAAATTTTGGAAAGATCAAGGTGTAAGCCGTGTTAACTTAGCTCGTGAGCTTGATCAAGAAACAATAAAAGAACTTCGCCAAAATATTGATGATGTTGAATTTGAAGTTTTTGTGCATGGTGCAATGTGTTTAGCGTTATCTGGACATTGCCTTTTATCTGCATGGGTTAATAAGCGTCATGCAAACCTTGGTCATTGCACTCAACCGTGTAGATTTCAATATCGTGGTGGCAAGGTAAACATGGAAGTTGAGGAAGTTAGCCGTAAAGATAGTCCTCTATGGCATATTGAGCAAGATGAACAGTATGCAGCAATGTATGCTCCTGATGACTTATGTCTTATCCGCTACATGAAGTGGTTTTCAGAAAATAAAATCCATGCATTAAAAATTGAAGGACGCACTAAAAGTGGTTCTTATGTGGCACAAGTTGTAAATGTTTATCGCACTGCTCTTAATGCTTTAACAGATGATGAAAGCTTGAATTCTTACTATGTGCACGAATTAAATAATATTGCATCTCGTAAATTATCAACTGGCTTTTTCTTGCCAGAGCGTATAGACCAAACTAGCGAATTTACTGAAAAGTCAAGTATTGTAGCTAGAATTTCAAATATCAGCAAGGATAAATTGGAACTAGATATTCGTTCTCCTTGGGATATTGAAAATAAGGCTGAAATATTACTACCTGGCTTAAAAACTATTACGCTACCTGCAAATGAGTATAAGCTTGAAAATCACCGTGGTGAATTTACTGAGCGCTTGCACCCCGGTGTGACAGCGTCATTATTTATAGACAGTGCGCATTTTGCTGAGCATATTAATGATTTAAAAACAGGCTTATATATTAGAACTACGAAGTAAGTGACATAATCGAAAAGATTAAAAAAAACAATAATATTTATAGATAGTTAAGGAAAAATATTAAAAAATAATGATAATAGTAAAAATTATCATTAAAAAAGTCTTTATTTTTTTTATTAAAAGTTATATATTTCTTTTCACGAGGTTGAGATAGTTTTTTAAACCTTTTAACAAATTAAAATAAACGGAGTTAATATTATGTCTACAGTAAATATGCATGGTAATCCATTACCGATAGAAGGAAATCAAGTTAAAGTTGGAGATGTTGCACCTAATTTTACAGTTTGTGCCAGTGATTTAAGCCCTAAAACTTTAGCTGATTATAAAGATAAGGTTGTTGTTTTAGTTAGTGTTCCATCTTTTGATACACCAGTTTGTGACATGGAAATTCGTCGCTTTAATAAAGAAGCAACTGCTTTATCAAGTGATGTTCAGATTTTAGCAATTAGTTGTGATTTACCATTTGCCCAAGCACGTTTTTGCACAACTGCTGGTGTTGAAGCTGTTGAAGCTCTTTCAGACTATAAAGATGTGGATTTTGGTAAGAATTACGGAGTATTAATTAGTCCACTTCGTTTACTTACAAGAGCTGTTTTCGTTGTTGATAAAGCAGGTAAACTTGTTCATACTCAAATCGTGCCAGAAGTTACTGAAGAGCCAAACTATGATTCAGTTCTTGAGGCAGTAAAAAAAGCTTTGTAATTTTCTGATATTCATTTATAATGAAGGCTGTTGAGGAACTCTCCTTAACAGCTTTTTTTATTGTAATTTATAAATAATTTCATAGGAATATAGAAATGCGTGCAGACATAATAGTTTTTGATTGTGACGGTGTTTTAATTGATAGTATGGATATTAAAGTTGAAGCCATGCGTAAAATTGGTGAGCCTTTTGGACCTGAACTTCGTGACCGCCTGGCTTTATTTCAAAGCATAGAGGGTGGAATTCATAGAAGTGAAAAATTTAAATGGTTATATCAAGAAGCATATGGAAGAGAAATCACAGAAGCTGAAATGCAAAAATGCTGTGATGACTATATTGCTAATTTAGGTGAAGCTGTTTATAATTGCCCTTCTATCAATGGTTTAGATGAAATTTTAGAATATTGGCACACTAAAAAAGAACTTTATGTTTGCTCTGGTACTCCAGAACAGGAATTAGAAGATATTTTGAAAACTCGTGGTCTTGGAAAATATTTTAAATATATCGGTGGCTACCCTCCACTAAAAACTGAATTATTAAATAAAATCATCACGATGGCGAATGTTTTACCAGAACATGTTGTTATGGTTGGTGATACTGTTACCGATAGTCGTGCGGCTGATGAACTTGGTACAATGTTTTACGGCATTGGAAAATATTTTGAAGGTACAAAATACCCTCATGGCAAAGATTTAACTGATTTGCACGCATGGTTGAAAGAGAATATTAATGATTGATATTAATAGCTTAAATGAAGCACAGCGTGAAGCTGTTTTAAGTACTGATCGTTCAGTTTTAGTTATTGCTGGAGCTGGCAGTGGTAAGACTCGTACTGTTGTGCACCGTATAGCTTGGCTTTATGAACAAGGCATAAACCCTCAGTCAATGCTACTTTTAACCTTTACCAGAAAAGCTGCAAATGAAATGCTCCACAGAGCTGCAGATTTACTTGGTCAAAGTTTGCACAATTTGCATGGTGGAACTTTCCATGGCTTTGCTTATTCCATTCTAAGAAGCAACCGCCCTACTTGGGCAAATGGCAATATTACCATTTTAGATAGTGCTGACAGTGTTTCTGTTATCAATACTTGTAAAGACGATTTGAAGCTTGGCAAAGGTGATAGGTCTTTTCCACGTAGTAACAATATTTTATCTTTTATTAGCAAAGCTAGAAATAAAGAGCTTGCACTTGAAGAAATTATTAATAAAGATGCTGCACATTTAGGCAATCATACTGAAGCCTTATGTGATATTGCACAAGCATATAACACTTATCGTCAAAATCATAATTTAGTTGACTATGATGATTTATTATTTGAGCTTGAATCGCTTATTATGGGTAATGAAAAAGTTAGAGCTTATTTGCACGAACGTTTTAAATATATCATGGTTGATGAATACCAAGATACAAACAAGGTGCAAGCAAGACTAACTAAATTACTGACTAATATTGATGATCCAAAAGGTGGCTCAATTATGGCTGTTGGTGATGATGCACAATCTATTTATGCTTTTCGTGGTGCAACTGTGCGAAATATCTTAGATTTTCCAAAAATATTTCCTGATACAAAAATTATTAGACTTGAAGAAAATTACCGCTCTACTCAAAATGTGTTAAATATTGCTAATAATGTTTTGCAGCACTCTGTCGAATCCTTTGATAAAAAATTATTTACCAATAAAACAGGTGGAAATACTGTCAGAGTTGTACGCCCTTTTAGTGATTTTCGGCAAGCGGATATAGTTGCAAATCGCATCAATGAATTGCTTGAAGATTATATGCCTAATGAAATTGCGGTATTATTTAGAGCTGGTTATCAATCATATCGCTTAGAAATTGCGCTTTCACGCCTTGGGATTAAATTTAATAAATATGGTGGTCAGCGTTATACTGATGCTGCTCACAATAAAGACGTAATTTCTTATATGCGCTTACTGGTTAACCCTCTTGATATGCCAAGCCTTGAGCGAGTTGCTTCACTATGCAAGGGCATAGGCAAAAAAACAGCTCAAAAGATTTTTGCTTTAATTAAAGCCGGTGATAACGAGGGCTTAAATAAATTATCAGTAAAATACCCAAGCTTTGTGTCTGACCTTAAATTATTAGATGATTTAAGAAATAGAGCTGCTGCGCCCGATGAGGCACTACGTATTATTGTTGATAATTATCGCCCTATTTTAGAAGCTGAATATTCTGACGATTGGCCTCGCAGACTGCAAGGGCTTGAAGAGTTAAAGCACATAGCGTCATCTTATAAGGATATTGAATCTTTTGTTTCTGATTTAGTACTTGAAGCACCTGAAAATAAAGATGAAAATGATATTGCAGATAAAATTGTGCTTTCAACTATTCACTCTGCAAAGGGTCTTGAGTGGGACGTTGTATTTATAATGGACTTAGTAGAAGATCGTTTTCCATCAAAATATTCAATGTTAAAACCAGAAGAATTTGAAGAAGAACGAAGGCTCATGTATGTTGCGTGCACAAGAGCCAGGGATAGATTAGAATTATATGTTCCACAATCTATTCAGCGATTTGATAATCGTGGCAGTGATTATGCTCTTGAAAGCCCATTTATAAACGAATTACCAAAAAAATTATATGATGAATGGCAAGAAAATTATCAAGGCGCTATTAAATTAAAAGAAAAATTTAGTACTTATTCACTTGCAAATACTCCAAATGTTGATACTATAAAAGAGGTTCAAAAAGTTGATAAAAAGCCTAATAATAATTGTGGATTTTGCCATCATAAAATTTTTGGGCGAGGTAAAATCATTGAGCATATTGAACCTGATAAGTGTCGTGTGAATTTTCAAGGTATTGGTTTAAAAGTTATTTTAAAAGATTATTTAAGTTTTGAGTAAAAAATTATGGCTATACATTCTGAAGATCATATAATAGCAATGCTTAATCATTATTTTGACGATGCAAATGCGTTTCGTGAAGCTGATGATACTGGTGTTGTTCTTGGGCGTGGTGATGATTGTGCAATCTTTCGTGCAAACAGTGATATTTGTATTACGACTGATATGTTCATTGAAGACGTGCACTTTAGACAAAGATATTTTACACCTGAAGATATTGGGTATAAATCATTAGCTGTTAATATCAGTGATTTAGCAGCAACTTGCGCTACTCCAATTGCATTTTCAATGGCACTTGCAATGCCAAGTGATACAGATCATGCCATTATTGATGGTATTTTATCTGGTATGTCCGAGCTTGCAAATGCTAGAAATATGAATTTAATTGGTGGTGACTTATCAAAAGCTGATAAAATTTGTATTACAATTACAGCTTTTGGCTTTAGTAGCCGCCCTCTTTTGCGCAATTGTGCAAAACCTGGTGATATAGTATTTTTACTTGGCAATCTTGGTCTAGCTAGAACTGGTTTCTTGCGTATGGAAAGTGAAAATCGTCAAGCTTTAAAGTCAGCACCTGATTCTTGTCGTGCGCATTTGCGTCCTAAACCTTTAGTTGATGAATCCTTAATGATTAAAGAGATTTTGCGTGAACACCCAGAAGCAAGACTGTCTTTAATGGACGTATCTGATGGACTTGCTCAAGATATCCCTAGGCTTTTAGGTATTCAATCTAGCGGAATGATTGATAGAAATAAAAAAGCATATGGCGTTAATATTCACTTACCAGAAATCCATACTGAAATTATGAAATACTGTATTGCAAATGAATTAGATCCAGAAATGCATGTTATTAGTGGTGGTGAAGATTACGCTTTAATTGGAACTTGTGACCAGGAGCATTTTAATATTGTTCATGCAATAATGCCAGAAATTACAATTTTAGGTGTCGTTGATAAAGAGCCAACTTTTAGGCTACATGGTAAGGTTATCGAAAAAGGTTTTGATCACTTTGGTTAATTTAAACTTTAATCATAACACAAAAAAGCTTGTAATTTTAACATATTACAAGCTTTTTTTGTATTTAAACTTAAGTTCATTTTTTAGCGGATAATGAAAAACATGCTAACATATTATAAGAGGGATTTTCACCCTCTTATTTTTTTAAACTATTTTATCACCGCAATATGGGCAGTATTCAATGCCTTCCATAGGAAGTGGTTTTGCACAAGCTTCGTTAGTACAAACAGTAGGAACCGGACCAAGTTCAACAATAAGCTCGCCCTCAACAACAGCAACCATTTTACGGGTTTCCTTATAATTAGCACTTTTTACAATACGCTTAACTATTGCACGTTCTGGCGCAAGTACTGCTTTTTCTTGCTTCATAATTGAGATATTAAATAATTCATCGCCCTCTTCAACTAAGTCACCAGGGTTTACATACATTACCCATAAATCACCACCACTTGGCGCTGCAACATGGTGAGGGTTAGCAACATCAGCCATAACAACACCCTTATGAGCAGTTGCTTTGCCTTGAGTAACTTGAACTTGATGGCTCATAATTTCAGAGTCAAGCACATATCTAACAACAGAAACACCAGCTTCATTAACAGGTGAAATACTTAAAATTGTTAAACTATGTGGCTTATCAGCTGAATCAGTAAATTCTAATTCTTCGTTAAGTTGAATACCTTCAAACCAAACTGAAACAGGCAAGCAATTTGGATCGCCATATTTTTGCTTAAACTGAATAGTTTTAAGAGCATCACCAGGGTGATTTAAGTACATCACAAGCTCTTCTTTAGTTGGTGTATCTTTAATAAGCTTTGCAAGTGTTCTTTCTTCTGCTTCAACATTCACATCTTTTAGTTTTAAAAGAGGTGATTCATCAGTACGATTTGCAAGCGCATTCTTATACTCACTAGTTCCAAATGCTGATTGATATACCCAATCAGGAGGGAAACCAAGTGGCATTTTGCCAAATTTTCCAAGAAGTAAATTACGAAATGCATCATTACAATCTTGATAAATAAGGAGTCTATCCTTTTTGTAAGATTCTTTTAACTGATCTTCTGGAATTGTATTAACTCTTTCTAAAGTTTTAAGTAAGAACTTAACTTCTGTTTCTCCACCACGTTTATAAGCATTTGTAATAGCTAAGAATGCTGTATTCCATGTAATTTGTGCACCAGGTGTTACATCATGGTAACGCACAATTTGGCGTGTTGCAGCTAAGAAATCTAACATATATGGCAATAACGCAATATATCCTTGCTTTACAGCTCCCTCTTGTGAAGATGAAGTTGCACCACCAGGCATAGCATGACTAACAACATCATGGTCAATACCTTGGAAGTAAGGAGAGCAGTAACGATCATAATAAGGCATAATTTGCTTAAGAACAAAGTTTGCTTCACGAACCTTATCTCTATCAAGGTGAACTTCGAGCCCAAGCTCTTCTTCAATATAAGCCGCTGTTGATAAAACGTCGCCTTGACCATATGAACGCACGCTTGAACCAAGCGCAGTATCAATAATATGAGCACCCGCCTTTGCAGCAGCACCCATAGTTGGAACAAAAAGACCATCAGTATAATGGCGGTGACAATGAAGCACAAGTGCAGGCCATCTTTTACGAAGTTCAGTAATAAGTGAGGACATAAAACGTGGAGGACAAACGCCAGCCATATCTTTAAGAGCTAAAATAATGTGTTTTGTAACATCATCTTTGCTCATTCCAGAAACAGAAGCACACATAGTAATAATTTCTTCTGCAACACCAAGATAGTGTTCAATATCGAAGCCTTTAGCATATGAAAGAGAAATAGCCGGTTCAAAAACTACTTTATTATTACTTAAAACAACCTCTGCAAGTGGGCGCATATTTTCACAATGATTTAAGAAGTCAAAACATCTGATAATATTGAAATTTTCACAAATCATTTCACCAGTTAAATGCATTAAATGGCGAGGTTGTGGGTTGTAACCAAGTACATTTGTTGAACGTACTAAAATTTGCTTTAAGGTTTTTGGTGCAAATCTATTCCAAGCAGCAGCTTCTGAAAATGGATAGGTCATATTTGCCATCATTGCCACGTGGAAATGTGCTCCACCACCATTTTCAAGTGAGAAGAAATCACACTGGTCAAGGTATGGACCAACTAAAGCATCTTCTGCCAAGCGAAAACGATTACCACTATTTGACTGCGTTACATCACGTGTAGTTGTATCAGTAATATGAACTTTTTTAGAATCTCTAATATAATCAAGCAAAGAAAGTCTATCGCTTGTTGGATAGCTTGACGGCTTATTTCTAACAGCTTCAGTAATTTCTGGCAAAACTGGTGTAAAACTTGGCATACGAGGCGTATCAAAAGAACGGTATTCACCAAGCATTACATGTTGGTTATAACCTTTAGCTGAAATTTCAACAGCAAGTCTTGATAAACGCTCACTTTCTTTTGCAAGGTCTGTATAAATAAGCAAATCTTGGTTATTTGGAATAAAGGTAGTATCAAAATTACCAGCCTTAAAGTCTTCATTTTGAATTACTTGTTTATAAAAAGGAATTGTGGTGTTTAAGCCACCAATTGTATACTCATGCAATGCTCTATCCATAATACCTAAAACTTTATCCCAGTCAGGAGCAAAAGCAATAAGTAGTGAACCAGCAGAATCATAATTTGCAGGGAAATCATAACCAGCAGAAAGGTTAGAGTCAATTCTAACACCAGGACCACCAGGAGATGCATAACGAGTAATTAAGCCAGCATTTGGCGAGAAATCATTTTTAGGATCTTCACAGTTGATACGAACCTGCATAGCAATATGCGCAGGTCGTGTATTTTCTTCATTAAAACGAAGTGTAGAACCAAAGGCAATAGCAATTTGTTCTTCAACTAAGTCAATACCATAGCGACATTCTGTGATACCATGCTCAACTTGTAATCTTGTATTAACTTCAATTAAATATGGTGTACCTGTAGAGTCTACTAAAAATTCAACTGTTGCAAGTGAATAATATCCAACCTCAAGAACTAATTTGCAAGCGTATTCTTTCAATTTAGCACGAAGTTCAGGAGTAATTCCACTATATTGTGACGGTGTAATTTCAATAAGCTTTTGGTGGTTACGTTGAACAGAACAATCACGCTCATCAAATGCAAAAGCATTACCATGTTGGTCAGCCACAACTTGAATTTCAATATGGCGAACGCCTGTTAAATATTTTTCAACGAATAAACGTGGGTTACCAAAAGAAGCTTGAGCCATTGTTGAAGCTTTAAAGAAAGCATCTTCAAGCTCGTGCATTTCATGCACAAAGAATATACCACGACCGCCGCCGCCACCTTCTGCTTTAAGTAAAACAGGTAAGCCCATTTCTTTAATTAAAGCTCTTGCTTCTTCAACACTAACAGCTCCCTCAGAACCTGGAACAACTGGAACATTAACAGTTTTTGCTAATTTTCTAACTTGAACTTTATTACCAAGCTTATCCATTGCTTCTGCAGTTGAACCAATAAAGTTAATGCCTGCTTCTTTACATTTCGCAGGAAAGCGTTCATCTTCTGATGCAAATCCCCAGCCTGGGTGAATACCAACAATGCCACGCTCTTTAGCTTTAGCAATAATTAAATCTATATCTAAATATGCACGAGGATCACTACCAAGAAGTAATAATTCTTGTGCAGCAGAAGCAGCAGGAGCAGTTTTATCAATATCAGTCGCCGTCATAACTGGAATGGCATCAAATCGTTCACGAATAGCTCGGCAAATTCGCCTTGCTGGAATACCACGGTTAGCAACTAAAATCCTTTTCCCTCTTAACTCTTCTTTTACAGCCTCAAATGACTTACTCATTTTTAATCCTCATTAAAGTTTAAATCTTTATTGTTAATCAAATATTTCCTTGCTAAAAATTTCCAAGAACCAATTGAATGACATATTTTTTGATTATAGTAAAGTGTCAATATTGGTAAAATTTTTTGCCATAAATTAATTGCATTTAAGTTTTTATCATCACAAAAGATATTTGCTGGCATTGCATGGTCTTCTCGCAAATGCTCAATATCTGGTGATTTTACTAGATTAATCCCAATACCTGCAAACAGTTTATTATTTCTTTCTTCAAGTAAAATTCCACCTACCTTATAATATATACCGTCAATTTGGCGCACTAAATCATTTGGAAATTTTATTTGAATTTCAAAATTTAATTCATTTAAGACTTCACATAGCAAGGCACTAAAAGCTGTTGCTGCCTCAATTCCATCAAAAGGTGCTGTCATTGGAAGGCGAATAGCTGCAAATAAGTTACCCTTTGGCGAGTACCATTGACGTCCAAGTTGCCCTCTCCCACTTGTTTGCTGTAAACAGATAACGCTTGACCAGATGTCAAATTTGTCTTCACCTGCAAAATACCTTGCTAAATCAAGACTTGAACTAGCATTTCCGCAAATAAAAATAGGATTAGGGGAATTTAGTTCTTGAATTTGCCCAAATTCACTGATATTAAAAGAATCACAAATATTTGTAATTCCGTCTTCAAAAAAAGTTAACATAAATAACCTAAGAATAAATTTTAAAACTTGAAAGTTGCAATATGTCAAAACTACCATCAGAAATAGCTAATAAGTTGCAAGACTTAAGCCCAAACTTAGCAAAATTATGCCTAAAAGTTCGTGGCTTTATGAATACATGGTTTGAAAAAGATGTCAAGTCATGTTTGGTAGCTTGCTCAGGTGGTGCTGACTCTGTTGCTCTAGCTTTGATTCTTCATTATTTAAAGATAGATATTGAGCTTGCACATTTTAATCATGAGTTGCGAGAAAGAGCTAAAGATGATGAAGAATTTACCATCAATTTTGGTAAATTATTAAATGTAAAGACACATGTAAAACGCATGGATATTGCTAAATTTGCAAAAGAAAATAAATATAGCGTTGAAGAAGCTGGACGCATTGCACGTTATGATTTTTTTAATGAGATTTGTGAGCAACAGAAGCTTGATTTTATTGCAACTGGTCATCATTTAGGTGATTTAGCAGAGGATATTATTTTACGCATGTTACGTGGTTCTGCTTGGACAGCTCTTGGTGGTATGCCTGCTTATGATGAAAAACGCAAATTAATTCGCCCTCTTTTGTCAACGCCAAAAGAAGAGCTACAAAGTTTTTTGACGGCTTTAAATATTGATTGGTGTGAAGATGAAACTAACAAAGATTTAAACTATAAGCGTAATCGAGTTAGAAATATTATTTTACCAATGTTTGAAATTGAAAACCCTGCCTTTACTAAAACTGCGTTTAATTTATGGCAGCAAGCACAGATTGATAAAGAATTTTTTGAAGATAATTTAAAATTTATTAAGATTGAAACTAATGATAAATCTTATTTTTTACATAAACAAAATATAAAAAATATGCCCCAAGCACTTCGCCTTAGAGCATATAATTTTATCTTTAAACACTTTCAAATTCAAAGTAATTTTGACATGATTTTAAAGCTAGACTTAGCCTTTATTAATAAAAATACTGGCGCAATATTTGATTTAAAAAATATGAATATTCAAATTACTAAGCATGGCATTAATTTTAACAGCACGTTAAAATAAGTATGTAAACTCAAAAAGTTTCAAGTATTGATTTGATATTTTTAATATCAATTCCAACTAATTCTCTAAGCTCTTTTTGAGTACCATGTTCAATAAATTTATCTTCGATTCCAATACGTTTTACTTTTTTATAAATATCATTATCAGCTAGCAATTCTAAAACAGCCGAAGAAAAACCACCTGCTAAAATATGCTCTTCAACTAACAAAATTTTGTCATGTTTTTCAATTAATTCAATAATTTGTTCTTTTGCAAGTGGTTTAATCCACCTTGCATCAAAAACAGTAATATTTCTATCAACTTCATCAGCTGCACATAAACAAGGCTTAACAGCACTTCCAACACACATCACAAGAACAGAATTGTCTTGCATTGTGTTTTTTTGCAACAAAACTTCACCAGTCATTGGCAATTCTTTAAAGTTATAGTCTAAGCTAAAGCCTTCTGCATTACCTCGTGGGTAACGAATTGCAAGCGGTGCATTAAAATTTTGTGCTGTATAAAGGATATTTTGCAACTCAACTTCATTACGAGGTGAGCAAATATGCATGTTTGGCATATGGCGCAAGTATGAAATGTCGAATACACCATGGTGAGTTGCACCATCTTCGCCAACAAGCCCAGCCCTATCAATACAAAGAACTACAGGTAAATTTTGCAAACAAACATCATGCATAATTTGGTCATAAGCACGTTGCAAAAATGTTGAGTAAATAGCTACATATGGCTTATAACCTTTTTTTGCAAGACCAGCTGCAAAGGTTATTGCATGTTGCTCACAAATGCCAACATCAACAAAACGCTCAGGGTATTTTTCATTAAAGGCTTCTGTACCAGTTCCCTCTGGCATGGCTGCAGTAATGACGATAAGTTTATCATTATTATCAGCTAAATTACAAACAGTATGACTAAAAGCTTCAGTAAAAGTTAAATTATCACGCTTTGCTACAACAATTCCTTTTTCAGGATCAAAACTTCCAAGCCCATGATAACGAAGAGGATCGTTTTGAGCTGGTTCATAGCCCTTACCTTTTGTAGTTAAAACATGCAATAATACAGGTTTATCATATTCAGCTGCCATTTTTAAGTGACGCTCTAGTTCTACCATATCATGACCATCAATTGGTCCTATATAGTTAAAGTTAAAAGCCTCAAATAAAATACCTGGTGTAAATAAGGTTTTTACTGTTTGTTGAGTTTTACTTGCAAATTCAGCTATATCTTCGCCAATTGTTGGAATTGTACGCAAGAAATCAACCACCTTTTTCTTGGTTTTTCTTGCCCAATTTTCAGACATATTGCGGCTTAAGAAAAGGGATAATGCTCCAACATTACGTGAAATAGACATTTCATTATCATTTAGAATAACGATTAAACGCTTATCCATTGCGCCAGCCTGATTTAATGCTTCAAAAGCCATACCACCTGTTAAAGAACCATCTCCAATAATTGCAATTGTGTGATTATCTTTATCATCTAAGCTATTAGCAACTGACATTCCAAGCGCAGCAGATATTGATGTTGAAGAGTGCCCTACAGCAAAGTGGTCATATTTACTTTCGCTTGGATTTGGAAATCCGCTAATACCACCAAGTTTGCGCAAAGTATAAAAGTTATCACGACGACCTGTAAGAATCTTCCAAGCATAAGCTTGATGCCCTACGTCCCAAATAATATTATCATTATCAAGATCAAATACATTAAGCAAGCTAAGAGTCAACTCGATTACACCAAGCGAAGAAGCTAAGTGACCACCATTTCTTGCAACAGTATTGATAATAAAATCACGAAGCTCACAAGCTAAAACTTCTTTATCTTGTTCACTTAATTTAGCAACATCACTTGGATGCTCGATATTAGAAAGAACTTTCATTCCATTTCCTTAATTTTTAGATAACTCTTTCTAACATTATGTTTACAATACCACGTAAAAAGTCAGCCTCTTCATGCTCAAATCCATCTAGAGCCTCTAGCGCTTGTTGTGATGCATGCCTTGCTAACTCATAACTTTTATCAATGCCCACAATATTAGGATAAGTCATTTTGCCATTTTGTGCATCAGAACCAACTGGCTTACCAAGTGTTTTCGTATCTCCAATAACGTCCAAAATATCATCTATAATTTGAAAGGCTAAACCAAGATAAACTCCATAGTCATCTATCTTTTTTAAATCTTGCTCGCTTGCGCCAGCTAAAATTCCACCACTCACACAAGAGGCTTTAATGAGCGCACCTGTTTTTAAAGAATGCATTGATTTTAGCATATCAATATTAACATCATTTTTAGCTGTAAATTCCATATCTAAAATTTGACCGCCTACCATGCCTGCACTTCCGCTCGCATTAGCCATTTCAAGACTAGCTTTAAGCACTCGCTCAGAAGCTAAATTTGTTTGCATCATAAGTGCAAAAGCGTCAGTTAATAAAGCATCACCAGCTAAAATTGCAGTAGCCTCATCAAAAGCCTTATGACAAGTAGGCTTGCCACGTCTTAAATCATCATTATCCATTGAAGGCAGATCATCATGAATTAAAGAGTAAGTATGAATCATTTCAATAGCACAGGCAAAATTTAAAACATCATCTTTTGCTACACCAAACAAATTAGCAACACTTAAACATAATATAGGGCGAAGCCTTTTGCCTCCAGCCATTAAACTATATTCCATGGCGCTAGATAATTTATTTGGCATGTCTTTATTTAAGAAATTTGCAAGATTGTTCTCTATATAAGCTGCCTGTTCTTTCAAAATGCTTTTGGTGTTATTCATATATAATCCATTATTTATTAGTATTTTCTTCAGAAAGTGTTGCAAGTTCAATTTTTGCACTATCAAGTTGTGCACGACAAGATCTAGATAAAAGTACTCCCTCTTTATAAAGATTAACACCATCTTCTAACGATATATCAATATCTTCTAAAGTACTTATTATTTCTTGTAATCTTGAAATTTTCTGGTCAAATTTTAATTCTTTTGCTTTTGCCATAATTTAATCTCTATGAAACAAATATTTTTTGCACTATACAAAATTTATTTAAAATTGAAAAGCAAAATGTTTTACTTTTTTAGCTTTTCTTCTGTTATTTCTTTGTTTTCGCCATCTTCAAATGTTTTTAGTTTTTCAGCATTTTTATCTTTTTCAGGTTGAAAATTTTTGTTGATAATTTCTTTTTCTAAAAAATTAAAAATATAGTTACTAACTTCACTAAAAACAAGCTTATGATCACTATCATCAAAATCTATACATATTTCTTTTGGCATTATTTCGTTTTTATTATAACTACACTTTGCCATTAACATTTGATCTGAAGCATTATCAAAATAAATTAAATCTGGACGAATTGTAAAAAGGCTTTGTAATCTTTCATAGTCTTGTTTTGTAGCCATTTTATTATTGCTTGCAATTAAAAGGCTTGGAATATCAAGCTCGTGCATTGATTTTTTACTGAAAAATTGGCTGTAAATAGGATTTATGCTTATAATAGTGCGAATATCATAGTTTTTAAACGAATATTCTAAACGCTTATCACTAAAAAGCTTATTTAAGCGCTTTTCAATCCACATATCTTGATAGGGATTTTTAGTATTAGGACGAAATGCTAAGTTATACCACAGGTTTGGATTTAATTTAGCACCGGCCATAAGCATCGCAACTGTTGCACCAGATCCATACCCGATTAGTGATATTTTATCCTTATCAATTATTTTTGAAAAAACTTTATCAGTAAACATGTATCCTATTAAATAGTTAATTTCCTTTGCTCTATCGGTTAATTGTCTTGCTTCAAATAAGTAATTCATGGAACTAATATTATCATAACTATGAGTTGGTGCTGCAACAACAAAACCCTTTCTAGCTAAAAAACTTGCTAAATCATGATGAGCAAAACGATTTTCAGAGCTTGCATGCGATAAAATAATTAATGGAAATTCACCCTCTTGAGGTTTTGTGTAACGATTAACTGACAACAACCAATTTCCAAGCCTTAGGTTGCGTTCTGCCTTAGATACTGGATACCAAACGCCTAAATCTAAACGGATTTTAGCATATTCGTCCCAAATTCCAAGAGTTTGAAAACCTGCATTAAAATTTGCCCCAAAAGCAATTGAAGAGCTAAGTATATAAAAAAGCAATATAATGCTTTGAAGTTTAAACATATAAATCCTTATTTGTAATAAATGAAAGTAATAAAATATATTGATTTGCATCTGTTGGCAAGATTAAAACTTTAAATATTAATTTTCATATATTTTTTTTCAAGACAAATACTATCACAAATAAAAAAAAGCATGACCCTATAAGAACCATGCTCGTTAAACATTAAAATTTTAACAAAAAACTATTAAAACAACCTAAAACACCGCTGTTACATGATTATTTGCGCTTCTCTGCGCTCTTTTATCAACATTTTTACTTGGTCTTTTTTCATCACCACCATTTATAGTATATCCTAATTCACTAGCAATATACTTAAGTGGTGTAATGTCGCCTGTAATTCTCATTAACTCAAGTAAAGTTTCCGCCCCTAGCTTTGCTCCAGCATCATAAGGGTTTACTTCTCTAAGTAGTGTTGAATACGGTTTTCCTAATGAATTAGCAATTTCTCGTGCTGACATAGGTGCCTCAATAACCATACAATGTGATAAATACAAAAGTTCAGAAGCCATAAGCCCTCCCATAATTTTTTCTATGACTATTTAATACACCATATTAAAATATATTGCAAGCTATATTTTACGTTTTTTTTAATATTTTTTATAGCGAATTAATTACATTTAATTGCCCATATATATCTTTTATCATTATTTACTTTATATTCCATACTGTTAATAAGTGTTGCAGTACGTCCATTATCTATTTTTATTTGCGAAACTTTTTCATCATTCATTTGTTCTCTGCTTAAAAAAACAATAATATGATCGTCATTTAGCACTTCTTGCACCAAGTTTATTAACTCAGCATAGGGCATAAATGCTCTGCTAAGTATAATATTTGCTGTTTTTTCCTTGCCTGCAAAATACTCTTCAACCCTGCCATGATAGGCATGGGTATTTTGTAATTTAAATTCAGCTAAAATAGTTGAAAGAAAAATCGACCTCTTTTCACGCGCTTCAATCATAGTATAATTGCCTTCATGCCATTTAGCACGAAGCATTATTCCAGGCAAACCAGCTCCAGCCCCTAAATCATAACTGATTGGATTATCAGCATGTTTAGTATTATCTAAAAAATCTGCCAAATAAAAACTGTCAATCATTAATGTATGTAACGCCTCTTTCCATGTTCTTGCACCAATCAAGTTCATGCGTCGATTCCAGTGCATAAGCTTATTTAAATATCCGTGCAGAACATTAATTGTTTCATTTGATAATTTAAATTTTGTCTTACCTAATTCAGTTAATAGCTCTTTTCTTTGTATGTTCATAAGTTTCTACCTTTGTTTGAATTGTATTATTAATTGGCTTAAAGATTACTCGAATCTCTCCATCAATTGCTGTATTGTATAAATCTATATTTCTTTTTTTTAAGTCATCTTTTATAGCTTTGCCTGGCATTTGCCATCTTGTGTAAAACCCTGCACTAACAAGTGCAATTTTTGGATTAACGGCAGAATATAATTGAGGAAGATAGCTATCATTTGAGCCATGATGTGGTAATACCAATAGTTCAGCACTAAGTTCTTGCTTGTTTTGTGTAGCTAGTTCTAATATTTCTTTCTGTGCTGTTTTTTCATTATCACCAAGCAAGATAGCAAGACCTTGATTTTTATAAACTAAACGTAAAGCTAAACAAGTATTTTTTGTAATTTTTTGTAATTTTTTTGGATACAAAACTTCAAAATATAAATCATTTCCAAGCATTATTCTATCACCGGCAGCAAGCTTAATTTCATTAATCTTAGATAGTTGCGCTAAGTTTGCTAGATTTCTATAGCGATCAATATCAGGTTTATGATTATCAACTTCAGCTAATGCTAAATTGCCAACTTTATAATTTGTCAGAAAAAATGGTACTCCTCCTGCATGATCAGTATCCATATGGCTTACAAAAATATAGTCAAGTTCAAGTGAGCTATTTTGTGCTATAATATTATGAATAATATCTTTTCCGCTATCAAAACGCTTTGAAAAAAAGCCACCTGCATCAATTAAAACTTGCCCTCCACTATATTTTAAATGAACAGCTTGAGCTTGTCCAACATCAAATAGGCTTAAAACGATTTTATCATTAAATTTATTATAATACCTTATAATTACAGTGCATAAAGCTAGACTAAGAGCAAAAACAATAAGCTTTTCGTAATGTTTTCTATACATAATGCAAATAACAAGAGCAAGAAAGCAAAAATAATAAGCTATTATTTCAAGGACATGAGGTTTAAAACTCATTAAAAACCCTAAAAAGTGATTTAAGTCTAAATAAGTCAAAAAATCTAAGAGTAATTTACAAGGATATGAAGCAAGCTCTAACAAATAGCTGTTATTTATACCAATTATATTTAAAGCTAATGCAAAAAAAGCTACAGGTAAAACAATACAGCCAAGCGCTGGCACCCAAATTATACTTAAAAGAATATTTGGATTAAAGCCACTGAAATAATATAACAATAGAGGTAAAAGAATTATGACAGCAACAATACAAATACTTACGAGGTATATAAAATTTCTTAGGTGTTTATTATAATTTTTTCCAGAGTAATAGCTTTTTAAGTAAGCAAGGCTTGTAGCAACTCCAATCATTGCAACGCATGATAATTGCAAAGATACGTTAAAAACATTGTTTGGATCAGCAAGTATGAAAAATAGAATTGCTATAAACAAAATATCTAACAAATTTAAATAGTGGTTTCTCGGGCGGAATAAAGCTAAAATAAATAGCATTACTACGGCTCGAATTAGTGTTGTTGGTGCACTTCCAAGCCACAAATAACAAAGAGCTAGTGGCAAGGCAAATATAACTAAAAGAGTTGATCGTGGAATATATTGCCAAATTGTTGGTTTACAAAATTGAACAAAATAAATAAAAATAACTGCAAAAATACTAATAACTGATAAATGCTGACCAGATAAAGCAAAACTATGTCGAAGTCCAGCTTTAGTTATTAAATTAATAGTATTTAAGTTTAAATATTTCTTTTCATTAAAAAGTAAGGCTGGCAAAACAGCTAAGTATTGTGGCAATTCTTCCTTATCATTACTCAATTCAAAAAGCTGTTTAATAAAACTTTGCTTTAGTTCAGCCCTTAGTTTTGCAAAATATTCTGGCTCCCCATAAATTTGTAAATCTTCAAACTTATTAGTCCACGCTCTATACCAAATATTTTGATTAGCATAATAATTGCTAATACTTATACCATTTATATTTTTAAAATCACGATATTTGCTAATCTCAAGTTTAGCAATAATTTTTTGTCCTTTTAATGGCTCTAGGTAATCTTGCTTGAGATTTTTTAAATCAACACTTAAATTCAATAATTCAAGACGTTTTGCATCAGTTTTGTTTATAGGGTAAACATTATTAATAAGTATCGTTAAGCGATTATCAAAATTTGAATTTACAGCTTGAATTTCGCCAATAACTTCTATTTTTTGCCGTGTTTTTGCTTCAATGAGCCAGTCTGGAATATTTTCTAGCCTTGGAACATTTAAATATGTGAGCAAAATACCTAATATAAAACTTAATATCAAAAACAAAAGGCGCACACCTCGTGCACGCCTACAAAAAAAACATATAGATATAAAAACAAAAATTGAATAAAAAGGATAGTAAAATCCAAATATTCCAAGGATAAGGCTAAATAAAGCTATTTGCCATAAAAATAAATTAATACCAAAAAAGTATAATTTTGAATCAGGCATATCTAAAGTTATTCTGCCACCCTTGAAATTTTTGCACCGCAAGCATTAAGTTTTTTCTCAATTTTTTCATAGCCACGGTCAAGGTGGTATATACGTTGAACTTCTGTTGTTCCCTTGGCTGCTAAACCAGCTAAAACCAATGAAGCACTAGCTCTTAAGTCAGAAGCCATAACTTGTGCACCAATTAACTGGTTAACTCCTCTAACCATTGCAGTATGACCTGATAAACGAATATCAGCCCCCATGCGAATTAATTCTTGCACATGCATAAAGCGATTTTCAAAAATAGTTTCTTCAACTAAACTTGAGCCATTTGCTAAGCATAATAGTGACATGAGTTGAGCCTGCATGTCAGTTGGAAAGCCTGGGTGTGGTTGAGTGCTAATATCAACTGATTGAATATCATCTTTTAAATAAACCCTTGTTCCGTTATCAGTTTTTTCAATAGCTAAACCACATTTTTCTAATTTTAAAATAACAGCATCAAGCTCTTCAAAGGGACAATTTTTAATTAAAATATCACCATTAGTTATGCCTGCTGCAACCATAAATGTTCCAGCTTCAATACGGTCAGCCATAATTTCATATTCACAGCCATGCAAAGAACTTACGCCCTCAATATAAATTTCACTAGTACCTTGACCTGTTATTTTTGCACCGCATGCATTTAAAAAATTAGCTAGGTCAACTATTTCTGGTTCTTTTGCAGCATTGCGAAGAACAGTTTGACCTTCTGCTAGGCTTGCAGCCATAAGTAAGTTTTCAGTTCCACCTACTGTTGGAAAGTCAAAATTAATATCAGCGCCTTTTAATTTCTTACATTCACCAAGAATATAACCACTATCAAGCTCAAATTTTACGCCCATTTTTTCGAGGGCGCTTAAATGTAAATCTACAGGTCTTGCACCAATTCCGCACCCACCTGGCATAGAAACCTTCGCTTTACCAAGGCGAGCAAGCAGTGGTCCAAGGCATAGCACAGAGGCCCGCATTGTTTTAACTAAATCATATGGTGCTTCATAATTAAGCTGTAAAGGGTTAAAGGTACAACTATTATTTTCAACATCATGTGCAAATTCACAACCCAAAATATTTAATAGCTTGAATGTGGTACGAATATCTGCTAAATCTGGAACATTTGTAAATTCTGCTTTAGATTCTAGTAGAATACTTGCCATTAAAATTGGTAAAGCCGCATTTTTTGCCCCACTAACTTTAATTTCACCAGATAATCTGCTTCCACCTTCAATAACTAATTTATCCATTATTAATATCTCCTAATAAGCATTAGCCAGATGAGTCTAATGTATTTATCCATAAAACTCAATATTTATATTTTACAGATACAACACTACTTGCACACTCGATTATATAATATAATACCTTGAAATTACTAATAAAAAAATAAAAACATTTTATTTTCAAAAAAACACTTGACTTTTATTCTAGAAAAGGCATAATGCCTTTCGATATGGCGGATGTAGCTCAGTTGGCAGAGCACCTGGTTGTGGCCCAGGTTGCCGTGGGTTCAATCCCCATCATTCGCCCCATATTTTTTTAAAAAAGCCCTGTTTAGATAGTACTTTATGGAAATTTAAACGGGGCTTTTGAATTTTAATAAACTTAAATATTTTGACAGTTAACTTATAGTATTTTAAGTTGACATCACTACCATTAAGGTAAGTAAAGTCACACTTGCTCCAGCACTTAACAGTGCAATAAAATTGCACTTATGCTTTCGCAGTGATTGCCTGCTAGCGCAGTCAATGATAGTAATTTCAAATGAAATTACTTTATATTCAAGCAAGTTATGTATTAATTCAAATTAAAGTTCTCCTTCCTTCGTCTTATGATCATTGCTTTTGTAAATATTGCTTTACTTTATGTAGTTTAAAACTATTAAGGTTTTATAAAAACATATATATGGAGGTTATAATGAAGTGTATTAAGACAGTATTTTTGCTAAGTATTTTTATGGTGTTCATATCTTTAAATAATGCAAATGCTAACAATTCTAGTATTAAAAGTTTTTCTTCTGACCAAGATTTTAGCACAGTTGAACAAAAAGTTTTATCTTTTATTAAAGATAAAGGCTTAACAGTTTTTGCTAAGTTTGATCATGCAAAAAATGCTAAAGATGTAAATTTGGAGTTAGCTCCTAATACAGTGATTGTTTTTGGTAGTCCAGTTGTTGGTACAAAATTAATGCAAAATTTTGATGGTATTGGAATAGATTTACCGCTTAAGGTTCTAATATCACAAAATAAAAAAGGTCAAACAATTGTGAGTATTCAAGATTTAGAAAAAGTTTTTGCTCCATATGGTGTAAAAAGTGATAATCAAATATTAGTAAAAATGAATGGGCTTTTAAACGCTTTAGCTAAAACAGCCACAAAGTAATTTTTATTTAATTTTTTTGTATTGCACGAATAAACCCTGTAAAAATATAGTGTTATCATAATAACAACTAATTTTACAGGGCTTATTTGATATTTTACTTTGATAAGTTATATTTTTAATGCTTTTTTAGATTTTCCTTCAAACTCAAAGGCAATCCTTGCGCTTTCCTCTAGTTCTTCTAAGGCAAAAAAAGCCTCCATCATATTTTTCGCTCCAACAATTGGACCATGATTAGCAAGCAAAAAACCATCACTATTATTAATATTTTTCTCAAATAGTTGAAATAACTCTTCACTTCCAGGCTTTGCATAAGGTATAATACCAACTGTTCCAAGCTTCATTTTTAAATATGGAGTATATTCAGGTATACAGTCGTTTTGATTTTCATGCAAAAGACAAGACCAAAGAGTAGAATAATAACTATGTGTATGAATAACAGCTTGAATATTTTCATTCTTTTTATACAACATCATATGCAAAGGAAGTTCCTTGCTTGGCTGTATACCAGAAACAAGCTCACCACTTAATGAAACTATAGAGAAATCATCTTCTTTTAATGTTCCAAAGCAAGTTCCACTTCCTGAAATATAAATAAATCCATTGTGCAAAAAACTAATATTTGCTGAGGATCCACTTGCTTTGCCACGATTAAATAAGCTATGTGCTACCCATGTAGTATCATTCATCTTTTTTTGCATAAATTAACCTTTTGTCATACTTAAAGCTCTTTCAAACATATCAACCTGACCAAAATTACCAGATTTAAAAATGACCCTAATTTCAGGATTTGAAAGAGGCGCCATTACAGGCACACCAGCTGCCACACTTTCACCGATTTCAAAACTATCGTAACCTAATTTTTTGGCTACAGCACTTGAAGTTTCACCGCCAGCAATAATAATTCTTGTATATCCAGCATCAACAGCTCTTTGAGCTAAATTGGCTGTTGTACTTTCTAGTAATTCAGCAATTTTTTCCTTGCCAACTTTTTGAATTTCAACAACATTTTCAGGTGTATCAGTACTATAAATTAGAACTTCATTGTCTTTATTTTCAAGAATAAAATCCCAAATATTTTCGATACTATCTTCACCACTAAGAAGCTTTAATGGATCCATGCGATATGTAGGGTAATTTTTATTTTTAAAATCAACTATTTGGCTTATTGTTGTTTTTGAGCAACTACCAGCCAGAAGCAATGCTTTTCCTCTAGTTTTTGAATTTAAAATAGTTGTTTTAATTTCACCAAGCTCTTTAACATATCTTTTTGCAAGTGGTGCTAAAATTCCTGAACCACCGCTTAAAACTTTTGAATCACCAAAAAGTTCAGCAACCTTATCACCATTAGCATCATCGACATAATCAGGAACAATATAGAAATGTTTGTTTGAACTAGCAAAATCATCAACTATTTTTAAAATTTCATCTTTATTTTTATTTAGCGTTTCATAGTTTAAATCAAGAGTTTCATATTTGCCCTGTGGTTGCATAAGCTCTGAAAGTTTTGACGCCCACATTGGTGTTAAGGGGTGATTTTTCATATGACTTTCACCAAGCGGTACACCATCAACATAAAGAATACCACCTCTAACTACCCTACCATTAACCGGCAAAGCTGGTGAAATGATGCTAAATTTTTCACCTGTATGTTCTAAAATAGCGTCTAAAACTGGTCCAATATTTCCATCTTTAGTTGAGTCAAAAGTTGAACAATATTTAAAGTAAAGATGCTTTGTCCCTTGTTCTTCAAGCCACTTAAAAGCAGCCATTGAATCAGCAACAGCTTCAGAAGTACTTTGAGTCCTACTTTTAAGTGCGATGACAACAGCATTGCAATCATTAATAGTACCATTTGGAATCCCATTAAACAACAGCGTTTTCATACCTTGGCTTATCAAAAATGAAGCTGCATCACTTGCACCAGTAAAATCATCTGCAACACAACCAATCAAAATTTTATTAGACATGTGGTACTCCCTATGTAAAGAAATAAAGATAAATTATTTCACACATGTTATTTTTTGTAAAGATTAAATATCATATTTTTTATTAATCTAAGTATTTTACAATTAAAAATAATTGTGCAATATATAATACATAAACTAATTAAAATAGGAGTGTCACGTGAAAGCTTTATTAATTAATGGTAGCCCAAATAAAGAAGGCTGTACTTACACTGCCCTTAAAGAACTTTCAAATACCTTAAATAAAAATGATGTAGAAACAGAAATTTTATATTTAGGGAAAAAACCAATTGCTGGCTGTGTTGCTTGCTGGGCATGCAGAAAAACCGGTAAATGCGTGTTTGATGATAAGGTTAACGAATTATCTGTAGCGTTAGATGATTATAATGCTATTGTTTTTGGCTCACCTGTTTATTATGGAAATGCTTCAGGGCAGATTCGTTCTTTTTTAGACAGATTATTTTTTTCCTCAACTGCAAAAATGGCAGGTAAGCTTGGTGCAAGTGTTGTCAGTTGTCGTCGTGGCGGAGCTGCGACTGCATTTGATCAGTTAAATAAATACTTTGGGCTTGCTCATATGCCAATTGTTTCCTCTCAATATTGGAATCAAGTTCATGGCAGTACACCTGAAGAAGTCTTAAAAGATGAGGAAGGAATGCAAACAATGCGTGCTTTAGCTCAAAACATGGCTTGGTTATTAAAAAGTATTGAAGCTGGAAAAAATGCTGGAATTGAATTTCCAGTATATGAACCAAGAATTTGGACAAATTTTGCTAAGTAATTAAATACTTTTTACTTTAAAACTAGCTTTTATTATCTTTTATAAAATTTAAGCTAGTTTTATTATTATATAAAACACAAACTAGGATTAGAAATGATTGATTTTTTTGAACTCTGCAATGATATAAAAAATGGTTATAAAATTACAGAAGAGCAAGCACTAGAATTATATCAACAAGATATTAATATACTAACAAAATATTCAAATGAACTTCGTGATTATTTTTGTAAAAACAATTTTGAGATTTGCACAATAATAAATGCAAAATCTGGAAGATGTTCTGAAAATTGTAAATTTTGTGCTCAATCAAGTGCAAGTTCACTTGAAATTAAATCCTATTCTTTTTTAAATGAAGATGAGGTGATAAAGCAAATCAAAGATTTTGAGGCTCAAAGTATTAATTGCATTGGCTTGGTTAGTTCTGGTCGAAGTTTGAATGATGCTGAAGTTTCACATGTTTGTGATATTATTGCAAAAGTTGGAAATAAAGTTAAAATATGTGGATCTTTTGGCTTACTTAGCGAAGAACAATATAATAAATTAGCTAAAGCTGGCTTATCACGTATTCACAATAACTTAGAAACATCAAAACAATATTTTTCGCAAATATGTACTACACACAGCTTTGATGATAAAATTAAAGCAATAAAAGCCGCACAAAATGCTGGGATTTTTGTTTGCAGTGGCGGTCTTATGGGAATTGGAGAAAGTATTTTTGATAGAATTAGCTTGGCTTTTTCACTCAGAGATTTAAACATTAAAAGTATTCCTATTAATATTTTAAACCCAATAGTTGGTACATTTTTTCAAGAAACAAAAACAATTGATGATGAAGAACTTTGTAGAATCATTTCTGTTTTTAGATTTATTTTACCCGATGCATATATCAGACTAGCAGGTGGTCGAACTCTCCTTAAGGATAAAGGCAAATCTGCTTTTTTAAGTGGTGCAAATGCAACTATTTCTGGAAATATGCTAACTACGAATGGAATATCTATTGAAGCAGATTTAGCGTTAATTAGTGAGTTAAATTACAAAACTATAAAATAATTTTGAAAAAATATTGTTTTCATGCAAAATTAAAGGCTTATAATGTTTAGTACACTATAAGCCTTTATTCATATTTGACAAAATTAATTTTGATTCATGCGACCATACGCAGCTGCAGCAGCACCATAAGCATTATTTGCTCTTGCAGTTGATACAGTAGGCGCAGTCGTAGGTGTTTGAGGGCTTTGACTAGAGTTAATCCTAGTATTATCAAAAGTTTTATGTCTTTCAGATAATTTATTACTTGCAGCTTGTGCTTCTGGATTATTAATAATTTGAGCATAAGCATCACGAATACCCTTTATAATATCAATGACACTATCAATTAATTTAATATCCATTTTTAAATTTGCTTGCAACAGTCGTGTTGAGCAAATAAAATATAATTGCTGCAGGTTTTTAGATAAATCTCCACCAACATCAGTATTTAAGCTTGAACCAAGTTCTGTAAATATATCCATGGCTTTAGAGATGTAAATACCCTTTGCGGCAACATCTTTTTCTTCAATTTTCTCTTTAGCAAGGTTTAGGTATTTTAGTGCTCCATCATAAAGAGACACTAAAATTTCACCTTGTCCCATGGTAGAAAATTGTGTTTGAACATAAGTTCTAGCAGCAGAATTTTGCATTATTTACTCCAAAAAAAATCTAACCACCAACATCAACAGCTGTTGCAAGAGCTGAAGCGTTTGATTGCATCATTAAGTCATAGGTACCAAGTAGAGCATCTAACCTTGCAAACTGCAACTGCATTCTGTTTTCCCAGGTGGCGATTCTTCTTTCTTCTTCCTCAATTTGTAAATCAATACTCTCCATAATGTCAAGATAGTTTTCTTTTAAAACTATCATAGACCCACGCTCTGGAGGATCAGTAGAAGTATCGTTTTTAAGCTCGTCTTTTAAAATATTATTTAGTTCAACAATTTTACCTTGGCGCAAACTCATAGTACCATTATAGTTACCATCAGCTAAATTATCGATTTTAATTGCTAAACCTAAAGCATCTCCGCTCATAGCAGTGTATTCTTTTGTCACTTCATCATAGCTTGCAGGAGCTCCACCAATCATAACATTAGTCGGAACACCGCCAACTACTGAATATGTAACTTCATGGTCACCAGCCTTTGTAATACTACTTTGCTGACTTGAGAATGAGAAATCACTTGAATCAGTTGATGGATCATTATTGGCTGCAAACAATCTTGCTACTGCTTCTGGATCCTCTGCTAAAGCTTCATCAATACTTTTGTATGGGGATTCTGGATCTTTATTTGCGTCTGTAGTTATTTGTAATAAACCAAAAGTTGGACTTGATTCATCAGCATCAATAGTAATACCTACAGAGCTAAGTGATGCAAATATATCACCATAGCCACCTTGCTCATAAATTGGTGTAAAGCCAACAGCTGTTCCAACGCCAATAGTTTTGATTTTGCTTTCTAAAAGCTGAGCACCATAGTTACCAGTAAGGGCTGAACCATGCTGGGAAGCAAATTGTGAAGATGCAAAGCTCATTTCCAAGTTACCATCTGCATCATAAGTAACAGAAGACGCATCTTCAACATCTTTATCAGGATCAACATTAGTTAAGTCATTAAAAATTGTCATTAGTGCATTAAAGCCCTCAACAAATTTTTCAACATTTTCCTTAACTGCTTCAGTATCAGTTGCTACTGTAATTGTTGATTTACCAGTATCATGCAAGTCAATTTCAAGACCAGGAATAACGTCAGTCAATTTATTCGAAGATGAAGTTAAAACCTGCTCATCAAAGCCATTTAAGGTGAATAAAGCGTCTTGTGCATCTTGAGAATACCAA
>CAYJPK010000002.1:0-71341 GCA_964372035.1 uncultured Desulfovibrionaceae bacterium
TTGCGCTGTTAAGTGCTGGAGCAAGTGTGACTTTGCTTACCTTGATGGTAGTGATATCAACTTAAAATACAATAATGATGATTTATTTGCATACTTTTTCTAAAGGCAAGCTTACTCCAAGCACCTAGCATATAAGTTATCAGCAACTACAGATTAAACTCTTATTATTATATAAAAGTTTACTTTTTGACCATATAAAAAGTAAACCCGTCAACATTAAAAACGGTGCCTACTATTGTAACAAAATCCATTATCACATAAAAAAACCTTTTCTTGGATACCAAGAAAAGGTTTATATGAAATTTAATAATAAATATTAAATTTAAAAGTTAAAAGCTGAAATTATTCGCCAGCTTCTACACTTTCTTCAGCAACATTTCCACGAGTAAACTCGATTTGTGCCATGGTTGCGCAATCGCCTTGTCTAGGAATAGGCAAACGAGTTACGCGAGTATAACCACCTGAAACGCCTTGAAATGCAGGTCCGATTTCGTCAAACAATTTTTTAACTAATTGGTGGCTACCAAGTACGCTAAAAGCTTGTCTTCTTGCATGTAAATCATTACGTAAAGCTAAAGTAATGAGAGGTTCAACAATACCACGAAGTGCTTTAGCCTTGGTTTCAGTAGTTTTAATTTTACCATGAGTAATTATTGCCTTTGCAAGGTTACGAAATAAAGCCTTGCGGTGCGATGGCGTTCTTCCAAGCTTTTTGCCAGAATTATTATGCCTCATGTTGTCCCTTCCTCTTCCATTCCTGGTATTTTTTTTCGAAGCCGTCAACTTTCATTCCAAAGTTGAGACCCATATCATGTAACATTTGTCTAATTTCAACTAAGGATTTTTTACCAAAATTCTTAGTCTTAAGCATTTCGTTTTCGCTCTTTTGAACAAGCTCACCAACTGTAGCAATATTAGCACTACGTAAGCAGTTTGTTGCTCTAACAGATAATTCAAGCTCATCGATATGCTTAAACAATTTATCATTCACATCGTTGCGGTCACTGCCTTGAGAAGCATTATCACCAGCACCTTGTTCATCAAAGTTTATAAAGACAGATACTTGTTCTTTGATAATTTTAGCTGCATATGCAATTGCGTCTTCTGGAATAACAGAACCGTCTGTCCAAACTTCCAAGATTAATTTATCATAGTTAGTCATCTGTCCTACGCGAGCTTGCTCAACAACATAGGCAACCTTACGCACAGGTGAAAAACTTGAGTCAAGTTTGATTAAACCAATTTCATCAGACAAACCTTCATGCATCTCGGCAGGAACATAGCCCTTACCCATGCGAACTTCCATCTCAATTTCAAAATTGATATCTTCAGTTAAAGTTGCAATGTGCAATTCAGGATTCAAAATTTGACAATTTTGATTGCCTTGAATGTCATTAGCTGTAACTTCACCTTTTTGATTAACAGAAAGAGTAATTTTTTGTGGCTCATCAGTAAACATAGCCACTCTTACTTGCTTTAAGTTTAATACAATGTCAGTTACATCTTCTAAAACGCCGGTAATTGTAGTAAACTCATGGTAAACACCACTAATTTTAGCACTAACTAAAGCAGCGCCTTGAAGCGATGATAATAATACTCTGCGAAGAGCATTACCAATTGTTACACCATACCCACGTTCGAGAGGTTCATATTCAAACTTACCATACATCGCATCTTCTGAGTCACCGTCGCGAACAATTTGTTCAGGTCGAACGAGTTTCGCCCAGTTACGAGAATTAATAAGTTTATTTCCTTGCTTAAAGAGCATATAAGCCCCCACTTATTTCGAATAGAGTTCGACAATGAGAGATTCATTGATCGGAAATTGAATATCATCACGTTGTGGCATAGCTTTTACTGTACCTTTGAAAGCTGCAACATCAGCATCTAACCAAGCAGGACATCCACGTCTAGCAATAGCAGATTGCGCTTCAGCAATCACAGGGATTTTACGGTTAGCTTCAGGTACAACAATTACATCACCCACTTTTACTTGGATTGATGGAATAGATACTTTGCGACCGTTAAGGGTAAATAAGCCATGTCTTACCATTTGACGAGCTTGACTGCGTGAATGCGCAAAGCCCAAACGGTAAACAACATTGTCTAATCTTCTTTCTAAGAAAGAAAGTAAGTTAGTACCGGTTACACCTTTCGCCATATCAGCGTCAAAGAAGTAGCCACGGAATTGTTTTTCTAAAACACCATATACACGACGTACTTTTTGCTTTTCACGCAATTGTACGGCATAGTCACTTAATTTTTTGCGATTACGACCATGTTGACCTGGTGCATAAGGGCGACGATCATGTGCGCACTTATCTGTGAAACAACGATCGCCTTTTAAGAAAAGCTTTGTTCCTTCACGTCTACATAGACGACATTTGGCATCAGTATATTTAGCCAAGGTTTTATCCTCCAAAATTATCTGTTACACTCAAATATTAAAATTATACACGACGTCTTTTAGGTGGACGACAACCATTATGTGGTATTGGAGTAATATCACGAATAAAGGCAATTTTAAAGCCAGCTGCGTTTATAGCACGCATAGCCGCCTCACGACCTGAGCCAGGTCCTTTCACATATATGCCAACAGTGCGCATTCCATTATCTTGAGCTTTTTTTGCTGCGGTTTCAGCTGCAACTTGCGCTGCAAATGGTGTAGATTTTCTTGAACCTTTAAAACCACTTTGTCCGCAACTAGCCCAGCTAATAGCATTGCCCTTTGTATCAGTAAAGGTAACAATGGTATTATTAAATGTAGCTTGGATATGTGCTATGCCAAGCGGTACATTTTTACGCTCTTTTTTCTTTGCTGTTCTTTTTGGTCTAGCCATGTTTAGTTCCGTATTTAATTTTTGCCGTTAAATTATTTCTTTTTGCCAGCCACGCCGCGACGAGGACCTTTTCTGGTGCGTGAATTAGTTTTTGTACGCTGCCCATGAACAGGTAAACCACGACGATGTCTTAAACCGCGGTAACAACCAATATCCATTAATCTTTTGATATTGCTTGAAATTTCACGGCGCAAATCACCTTCAACCTTAAAATTCTGCTCTAACTCTTTACGAATTTCATTTACTTCGTCAGCAGATAAATCATCAATACCGCGAGTCCATTCAACACCGGTAGCTTCAAGAACTTTAAGCGCAGTAGTACGGCCTACACCGAAAATATAGGTGAGTGCAATATCTGCTCGCTTGCCTCTTGGTAAATCAACTCCAGCTATTCTAGCCACAATTTCTCTCCTAAATTGATAGAAAAAATTCTATCCCTGCCGTTGTTTATGACGAGGGTTTTCACAAATTACGCGCAAAACGCCTTCACGACGGATGACCTTGCACTTAGGACACATTTTTTTAACAGATGGACGAACTTTCATCTTTATATCTCCACATACTATAATAAGTAATATCTCATCGATATAACTTGCTATTTATAAGGTAAAACCTTAAAAATAGTATTCACATTATTTGACTTGTGAACTTGAGCTAAAGAATATAATACCTTTTAGCTAGTCTGTCAAGTCAAGGATTTCTGGGCCTTTTGAAGTGATAGCCACACTATGTTCAAAGTGTGCAGATAATGAACGATCACGAGTTACCGCTGTCCAATTATCTTCAAGTATATCAACCTCATAAGTTCCAATGCATACCATGGGCTCGATTGCCAATACCATTCCCTCTTGAAGAGGTAGTGGTGTTCGGCTAAAAACAAAATTTGGCACTTCAGGTTTTTCATGTAGATTAACACCAATACCGTGCCCAACAAAGCGTCTAACCACTTGCAAGTTTGCATTTTCAGCATGTTCTTGCACCGCTTTTGATATGCTGCCTAAATCATTCCCAACTCTAGCCTCAGCTACAGCTAAGTTTAAGCATTCTTCGGTTATGCGAAGCAATCTTGTTGCTTCATCAGAAATTGTTCCAACTCCAAAGGTACGTGCCGCGTCACCGTAAAAGCCTTCATAGATTACACCAACATCAAAGCTTACTATATCACCTTCTTTAAGTAATCTTTTAGATGGAAAACCATGTACAATTTCTTCATTCACCGAGCAGCACAAGGCATACGGAAAACCACCGTAGCCTTGAAATGCTGGTTTTACCCCAAAGTCCTTGCACATATCTTGTACAATTTCTTCAAAGAACATAGTTGGTAAACCTGGGGCAACATTTTTACCAAGCTCCTTTAAAATCTTTCCAACCATTCTATTTGCTTCACGCATTAGACCAATTTCACGATCATTTTTAAGGAAAATGCCTCTGTATTTTTTCATAAGAAATCCTAAAGCAAAGACCTACTGGCCTCTACCTTTAATTCTTGTTTTACCCATTAAACCATCATATTGACGTGAAATCATATGTGATTCAATTTGGGACATAAAGTCCATAGCTACCCCAACCATGATGAGAATACTTGTTCCACCAAAATAAAATGGCACGTTAAAGTGAGAAATAAGTAACATCGGTAAAACTGAGATAACTGAAATGTATATAGCACCCCATAGGGTTAAACGTGATAATACATTATCTAGGTACTCACGAGTTTTATCACCAGGACGAATACCTGGAATAAAACCGCCGCCTTTCTTCAAGTTTTCTGCAACATCTTTTGGATCAAAAATAATTGCTGTGTAGAAAAAACAGAAGAAGAAGATTAATGCTATAAATGCAACGTTATAAGCTATAGATTCAGGTGAGAACCAAGCCGCAGCTGATTTTAACCAATCAATGGTTGAAAATTCAGCTATTGTTGCAGGGAATAACAATAAACTTGATGCAAATATAGGAGGAATAACACCCGCTGTATTAACACGAAGCGGTAAGTGTGTATTTTGTCCACCATACATTTTACGGCCAACTTGTCTTTTAGCATAGTGAATAGGGATACGCCTTTGCGCTCTTTCCATAAATACAACGCCAATTAAAACTGCTGCCATTAATATAACAATAGCAATCGCTAAAAACAAGCTCATATCTCCAGCGCTAATTAATTGACCAGAGCGAATAATCGCACTAGGCATACCAACTACGATACCTGAGAAAATGATAAGGGATATACCGTTACCAATGCCTTTTTCTGTGATTTGTTCACCAAGCCACATAATAAGCACTGTTCCGGCTGTTAGAGTTAAAACGGTTACAATTCTGAACATCCAACCTGGTTCAGTAACAATTGAAGCCTGAGCTGGACTTAACATTGTCTCTAAACCAACAGCAATACCAAAACCTTGAATAACTGTAATTAATACAGTTAAATATCTTGTGTATTGAGTGAGTTTACGACGACCTGCATTACCCTCTTCTTTTGCCAAGCGTTTGATTTCAGGACTTACGACCTGCATTAACTGCATAATAATCGAGGCTGAAATGTAAGGCATAATACCAAGAGCAAAAACAGAAACTCTGCTTAAGCCGCCACCTGAGAACATATCAAAAAGGCCGAATAAGGTTCCTTCAACACTTTCAAAAAAATGGGCTAATGCTGTAGCATCAACACCTGGAACTGGAATATGAATCCCAATTCTGTATACGCACAATAAACCAATAGTCCAAAATAATTTTGATCTAAGCTCTGGTTGCTGTGCCATTTTTTCTGCTGCTGTAATAGCCACTATATACCACCTTGTGTCAGCTAAAAACTTTAATAGAACACCCGTTTTAAACGGGCTAGACCGTTAAGGTCTAGCCAGCTAAAACTTTAGCGTTTCCGCCTGCTTGGGTAATTTTGTCAATAGCACTTTGGCTAAATTTGTGAGCTTCAACACTAATAGCAGCGTTTAAGTCACCACCACCCAAAATTTTAACATTAGAATTATATGAACATAAACCACGTGCATAAATATCTTCTAATGAAATTTCGTTTTTACCTTCAAAGGCAATAACTAAGCGGTCAAGATTAATAACTTCGTATTTAATTTTAAAATCAAAGTTTTTAAAGCCACGTTTTGGTAATCTGCGTTGCAATGGCATTTGGCCACCTTCAAAACCTGCGCGAACACCGCCGCCAGCTCTTGCGTTTTGACCTTTATTACCCTTACCTGCAGTACAACCTAAGCCAGAACCTGAACCACGACCAACTCTTTTACGAGCTTTGCGCTCTTCAGGAAAAGGATATAAATCATGTAAATTCATGTTATTTAACCTCAACTAGATGTACAACTTTGGCAATCATGCCACGAACGCTTGGACTATCAGTATGTACTTTTACTTGTTCGCGTTTGCGAAGACCAAGTGCATCTAATACTTTACGCTGATTAGGCGTAGTACCAATACGTGAACGAGTTAATTTTATTTTAATATCAGACATATCATCTTTCCTATTCAAGGCTTTCATAAAGACTTCTATCCTACAAAAATGCCATGATAATTTGCAATATTACTTGCGAGGAGTCTCAAGTTTTTTACCTCTGATTTCGCTAACTTCATCAGCACTGCGAAGTGAGGTAAGTCCACAGATAGTCGCTCTAAGTACGTTATGCGGATTATTTGTGCCAATAGCTTTTGTAAGAACGTCTTTAACGCCTACTGCTTCCATTACAGCACGAACAGCACCACCAGCGATGATACCTGTACCACGTGAAGCAGGCTTAAGCACAACACGACCAGCACCAAACTCACCAAGCACTTCATAAGGTAAAGTGCCATCAATTAATTCAATTTTAACCATTGATTTGCGAGCTTTATCAGATGCTTTGCGTAAAGCTTCTGGTACTTCTTGAGCTTTTCCAAGACCAAAGCCAACGCTGCCTTTGCCATCACCGATAACTACTAAAGCACTGAAGCTAAAACGGCGACCACCTTTTACAACTTTAGCAACACGATTTAGAGAGACTATTTTCTCAATAAAACCAAGTTCTGTTTGTTCCATAATATTTTTCCTTAATTAGAACTCAAGTCCACCCTCGCGGGCACCATCAGCTACTGCTTTGATTCGACCATGATATAAATATCCGTTACGGTCAAATACAACTTGTTTAACTTGCTTTTCTAAAGAAAGACGAGCAATTTCTTTACCAACTAAGCTTGCGCCATCTTTATTGCAACGAACATTATCCTGCTTCTTAGACAAGCTTAGTGATGAGGTAGAAGCTAAAACTGCTCCGTTTTCATCGTCTATCACTTGAGCATAAATATGCGTATTGGAGCGATAAACAACTAAGCGTGGACGCTCTTGCGTACCTGAAATTTTCTTACGAATGCGAATCTTTCTTTTTTGTCTGCTTTCGTTTTTACTTAATTTACTCATATGCGCCCCGTTTATTTACCCTTTGCCCCAGACTTACCAGCCTTGCGACGAATGATTTCAGTTTCATATTTAATACCTTTGCCTTTGTATGGCTCAGGCTTACGGATACGACGAATTTGCGCCGCCATCTCACCAACTAAAACTTTATCAATTCCTGAAAGAGTTAACTTTTGACCTTCAACTTTAGCTGAAAGACCATCAGGAAGCTCTACTAACACAGGATGTGAAAAACCTACAGAAAGCTCAATAACATTACCTTTTACGCTAACACGAAAGCCAACACCGATAACTTCTAAAGTTTTTTCGTAGCCCTTTGTTACACCTTCAATGCAGTTAGCTAAAAGTGTACGACGTAAGCCGTGTTGAGCTCTTGTTTTTCTTTCTTCGTTTTTGCGAGTAATGGTTACATTGCCATCTTCGATTTTATAGTCTAAATCGGGCCAAGCAGGGGTTGATAATTGACCTTTTGGGCCTTTAACATCTATCTTATCTGCCAATAATTTCACCTCAACACCTGAGGGAATAGCAATTGGTTGTTTACCTATTCTTGACATAAGTGACCTACCAAATTTCACACAAAAGCTCACCACCGATGTTCTGCTCTTGTGCGTTTTGACCTGTTAATAAACCACGTGAGGTTGACACGATACAGATACCAAGACCGTTTTGTACACGTGGAATGTCTGAAACTCCAACATATACGCGTCTGCCTGGTTTACTTAATCTTTTCAAACCAGCAATTGCTGGTTTGCCGTGGTGATATTTTAAAGCAATCTTGATTGCTAAATCATCAGCGGTCACCTCTTCGACATAGCCTTCCTGCTTCAAAATTGCTGCAATAGCTTCTTTCATTTTTGAGCGCGGAACACTCACTTCCTTATGCAGGGCTAAGTGTGCGTTGCGGATACGAGTTAACATATCTGCAATAGGATCGGTAATCATCGAAAAAACTCCTTACCAACTTGATTTACGTACGCCAGGTAATTCGCCACGTAATGCCATTTGTCTAAAACAAATACGGCATAAACCAAAATGACGCATATATGAGCGTGGACGTCCACAAATTGGACAACGGTTATACTTTCTAGTAGAAAACTTAGGTTTTCTAGCTGCCTTAACTTCTAATGCTGTACGAGACATAGGAAATTCTCCTACTTACGAAACGGCATACCTAACTGTTCAAGAAGCATTTTGCCTTCTTTATCAGTATTCGCCGTGGTCACAATAGTTATATTCATACCTTTTGTATTTTCAACTCTATCAGCTTCCATTTCTGGGAAGATAGCGTGATCTTTAATACCTAAGGTAAAATTGCCTCTGCCGTCAAACCCACGATCATTAATACCGCGAAAGTCACGTACACGTGGCAATGCAAAGTTCATAAGTTTGTCTAAGAAATCCCACATTCTTTTACGGCGTAGTACTACGCGTACACCAATTGGCATACCTTCACGTAATTTAAATGCTGCAATCGATTTCTTAGCACGAGTGATGACAGCCTTTTGTGAAGCAATAATGCTTAACTCATTAACAGCTTCTTCTAAAAGCTTGTTATTTTGGCTGGCAGCACCAAGACCGATGTTTAGCGATACTTTAACGATTCCAGGAACCTGCATTTTTGAAGAGTAATTAAACTCTTTTTGCAATACTGGAACTACCTTCTCGCGATATATAGTCTCAAGTCTTGACATGGTTTACACCTTACAACGTTTTATTACACTTCTTACAGAAGCGGTTTTTGGTGCCATCTTCGGCATATTGATAAAAAACACGAGTTGCACTGTTGCAGCTTGAGCATACAACCATCACATTAGAAATATGAATTGGCATCTCTTTTTCTATAATTCCACCTGGATCACGGCGATATGGATTTGGTTTAACGTGGCGCTTGGCTACATTAACTTTTTCCACGATAATTTTATCATGCTTACGCAAGATTTTAACTACCTTACCGATTTTCCCTTTGTCCTTGCCGGCAATGACTTGGACTTTATCGTCCTTGCGGATACGAAATTGTTTCATTTTATCTATCTCCTACAGAACTTCTGGCGCAAGAGAAACGATTTTCATATAGTTACGTCCTCTAAGCTCACGTGCAACTGGTCCGAAAATACGTGTTCCAACCGGTTCGCCTTGTTTTGATAGAAGTACTGCCGCATTTGAGTCAAACTTAATGTATGAGCCATCAATTCTACGAACTTCTTTACGAGTACGTACGATAACAGCTTGCATTACGTCGCCTTTTTTTACTTTACTATGCGGAATTGCTTCTTTTACTGAAACAACAATTATATCGCCAACAGTTGCATAACGTCTTTTTGAGCCGCCAAGTACTTTAATACAAGCAACTTTTTTTGCGCCGGAATTGTCCGCAACATGTAATATTGATTCTACTTGAATCATAGTTAGCTCCTAAACAGCTTTCTCAAGAATTGTCACTAAGTGCCAACGTTTGTTACGTGACAAAGGACGGTATTCAACAATCTTAACTTTATCACCAATGCCACACTCATTAAGTGGGTCATGGGCAGTGAACTTCTTGTGACGCCGCACATACTTTTTTAGAAGAGCGTGCTTAACAAGTGTTTCAACACGCACTACGATAGTCTTGTCGTTTTTGTCACTAACAACTGTACCGACAAGAGTTCTGCCTTTGCGATTTTCGAGTGCTTGTGACATATTATGCCTTTTCCTTCAAAATTGTCAAAATTCTAGCAATTTCTTTACGGCTTGCAGAAAGTGACGAGGTTTTTTCAAGCTGAGCTGTCTTGTGTGAAAAACGAAGATCAAATAACTCTTTACGTTTTTCAGCAAGCTTTGCGGTCAGTTCAGCAACACCTAATTTGCGTAATTCATTAACCATATTATAAACCCTCCCTCGTCACGATAATTGTCTTAACAGGCAATTTATGTGATGCACGGGTAAGAGCAACTCTAGCTAAATCAAGAGCAACGCCCTTAATTTCGTAAAGTACGCGGCCAGGTTTAACTGGTGCGCACCAGCCAACTGGAGCACCTTTACCTGAACCTTGACGAGTTTCAAGTGGTTTAGCAGTAACTGGATGATCAGGGAATACTCTGATCCAAACCTTACCACCACGTTTGATGTGACGCATCATAGCAATACGAGCAGCTTCGATTTGCTGACTTGTTAATTTGCCATGCTCAACTGCCTTTAAGCCAATATCGCCAAAAGCAACAGTTGTACCACGGGTGGCTTTACCACGTAAGCGACCTTTTTGCCACTTACGGAATTTAATTCTTTTTGGTGCGAGCATTAGCGTTCCACCTCTTTGTCTAAGACTTCGCCTTTATAAATCCAAACTTTAACCCCGATAATACCGTAGGTTGTGCTTGCTTCAGCAAATCCGTAGTCTATGTCAGCACGTAAGGTCTGTAATGGCACTTGACCATCACGATACCATTCTGTACGTGCAATTTCTGCCCCTGCCAAACGACCAGCGCAAGTTACCTTGATACCTTCACCGCCGAATTTACGAGCCATAGAAACTGTACGTTTCATAGCACGACGGAAAGCAACACGGCGCTCAAGTTGCATAGCAATATTTTCTGCTACTAATTGAGCTTCAACTTCTGGACGACGAACTTCATTAACTTCTAATGAAAATTCACGACCAAACTTTGCGCGTAAATCAGTGCGTAATTTCTCAATTTCTGTTCCTTTACGCCCGATTACGATACCTGGACGAGCAGTTGATAAAATCAATCTGATTTTGCCGCCTGCGCGCTCAATTTCGATCTTAGATATTCCGGCTGCATATAGCAATTTTTTAACATGCTTACGAATCGCGTGATCTTCACTTACAAAAGTAGCATATTCTTTTTTGCTAAACCAGCGTGATTGCCAGTTTTTGTTATACCCGAGCCGAAAGCCGAATGGATGTACTTTTTGACCCATATTATTCCTGCCCTTCTTCCAGAATTACGGTTATATGGCTTGTGCGCTTAAAGATAGTGTTAGCGCGACCTTGAGAACGGGGCATAAACCTCTTCCATGTCGGTCCTTCATTAACCAATATTTCCTTAACAATAAGTGCGTCAACATCTAAGTTAGCATTGTGCTCAGCGTTAGCTAAAGCAGAATGCATAACACCATAGATGATCTTCGCTGGCTTGTTTGGAGTAAAGCGTAACACGTTAAGTGCCTGCTCTACTGACATACCCACAACGTTACGTGCGGTTAAACGAGCTTTTTGCGGAGAAACGCGAATGTATTTGGCGCTTGCTTGTGATTGCATTCTAGTCACCTATCTTTTACCAGCTTTGGATTTTTTATCCGCAGCATGACCATAGTATGTTCTTGTTGGTGCAAATTCACCGAGTTTGTGCCCTACCATATTTTCACTTACAAAGACAGGAATGAATTTCTTACCATTATGCACAGCAAAGGTTAAACCTACCATTTCAGGCATAATTGTAGAACGACGAGACCAAGTCTTAATAACACGGCGATCGTTGCTTGCAACTGCCGCATCTACTTTTTTTAATACGTGTTGGTCAATAAATGGACCTTTCTTTAACGATCTTGGCATAATAGCTCCTACTTCTGACCACGGCGTTTAACGATAAGACGTGAAGAAGCCTTCTTCTTATCTCTAGTTTTGTAGCCCTTAGTCGGCATACCCCAAGGAGAAACAGGGTGACGACCACCAGAGCTTCTACCTTCACCACCACCAAGTGGGTGATCAACAGGGTTCATCGCAACACCGCGAACTTTAGGACGACGACCAAGCCATCTATTACGGCCAGCCTTACCTAAAGTAATATTTTCATGCTGAATATTACCTACTTGACCAATTGTAGCAATGCATGATGCAAGTACTTTACGAACTTCGCCAGAAGGCATTCTTAAAAGAGCATAAATACCCTCTTTTGCAACTAATTGAGCATATGTACCAGCAGCACGGCAGAATTGACCGCCTTTACCAGGGTGTAACTCAATGTTGTGAATCAAAGTACCAACTGGAATACGGCTAATTGCCATTGCATTACCAGCTTTAATATCAGCTTTGTTACCTGCTTCAATAATATCGCCTTGCTTAATGCCAACTGGAGCTAAGATATATCTTTTCTCACCATCAGCATAATGTAAAAGAGCAATACGTGCAGTACGGTTAGGATCATATTCAATATGAGCCACTTTTGCAGGAATTTCTACTTTATCACGCTTAAAATCAATTATGCGGTATAAACGTTTTACACCACCGCCACGACGACGGCTAGTAATACGACCATGATGGTTACGACCTGCTTTTTTATTAAGTCCTACTGTGAGAGATTTCTCAGGTGTAGAACGTGTAATCTCTGCAAAATCAGACACTGTTTGGAATCTAGTACCGGCAGAGGTTGGTTTTAACTTACGCACAGCCATGTCTTACACTCCTTCAAACAGGTCAATTTTTTGACCAGCAGCCAAAGTTACATAAGCCTTACGAACACCAGCAATGTGAGTCATTCTACGGTTACGCATCTTCTTTTCAGGCTTTCTGTTAACAACATTAACTGTTTCAACTGTAACGCTAAAAGCAGTTTCAACAGCACGCTTAATTTCAATTTTATTTGCCTTTGGGTGCACAACAAAAACAACTTGGTTGCTTTGTTCACGTGCACTTGTTGCTTTTTCACTAACAACAGGGGCAAGAAGTATTTGTGTCATATCCATAATTATTTCAACCTCTTAGCAACTGCTTCTACAGCACCTTCAAGAAGAATTAATTGCTTATGTTTTAAAATCTCATAAACACTTAAATTTTCAGGTGTTGTTAAGCTAATGCCTTGAATATTACGGGTACTAAGCATGAGTTTTTCATCCATCTCAGGAGCAACAATTAAAGCCTTATTTAAGCCTAAGTTGCCTGCAACTTTTGCAAATTCTTTAGTCTTTGGTGCATCAAGTTCAATCTTGTTAACAACCATAAGACCTTCGGTAGCTCTTGATGATAAAGCCATGCACATTGCAAGTCTTCTAATCTTTTTGTTTACCTTGAAACTATAGTCTCTAGGTTGTGGACCAAAGATAACTGCACCACCACGCCAAATCGGGGAACGATTTGAGCCAGCTCTTGCATTACCAGTGCCTTTTTGGCGATATGGTTTACGACCACCACCAGAAACAAATGCACGAGTCTTAGTTGCATGTGTTCCAGCTCTTTTTGCAGCAAGGGTAGCACGAACTACGAGATGGAGAATTTCTGGTCTTACTTCGACTTCAAACACTTCAGGAGCGAGTTCGATTTGACCTGCTTCCGCTTTGTTTTGATCGTATATTTTCACGACAGCCATTATATTATTCTCCTACTGCTTACGAACAAGTACTAGTCCATTCTTAGGACCAGGTACTGAACCTTTAACAAGAATTACATCGTCTTCAGCTCTGATATCAATGATTTCTAAGTTGAGCTCTGTAACTTGTTCATTTCCCCAGTGACCAGCCATCTTTTTACCTTTAAAAACATGACCAGGAAAGGTATTATTACCGATAGAACCACCTGAACGGTGAACTTTTTCACTACCGTGACCATCGCCGCAACCACTAAAGTTCCAACGACGCATAACACCTTGATAACCTTTACCGATACTTCTACCTGTAACTTTAACAAAGTCACCGATAGCAAAAATATCTACTGTTAAATTTTGACCTATTTCATAATTTGCAGGTGCATCTAAGCGGATTTCTTTTAAATTACGATATAATCCCGCTCCAGCTTTTGCAAAATGCCCTTGTAGTGGCTTAGTAACGTGCTTTGCTTTAGCTTCTTCAAAAGCAATTTGCAATGCGTCATAGCCATCTTTTTCAGTCGCTTTTATCTGTGTGATAGGACAAGGCCCTGCTTTTATTACTGTAACTGGTACAACGCTACCGTCACCAGCAAATACACGAGTCATCCCTATCTTGCGTCCTAAAATTCCCATTTTATCAGCCATGCTATCCTCACACTCTATAGCTTGATTTCAACATCAACACCGGCTGGCAAGCTAAGCTTACCAAGTGCGTCTACTGTTTGTTGTGTTGGCTCAAGGATGTCCATTAGCCGTTTGTGAATACGCATCTCAAACTGTTCGCGTGACTTTTTGTCTACGTGAACAGAACGGTTAATCGTATACTTATGAATTCTTGTTGGCAATGGGATTGGTCCCGCCACCCCTGCGCCCGTATTGCGCGCCGTGTCCACTATTTCTGCCACAGCCTTATCAAGGATGCGGTAATCATAAGCTTTGAGCTTAATGCGGATACGATCACTGCTTACTGTCGTCATTGTGCATACTCCGTTATCTGGCAAAATTTTTCTTCAACAAATTGAAGTTGGCCTGCACGGCCTATTCTGAACAATTTCAGTTTATAAAAATACAATTGCCAGCAAAAAACATACGCATGTCGCGCTAGATTTCACAGTTATATAGGAGGATAAGAAAATATGTGTTTGTTGTTACACTGGCGTAACCCGGCACATAAATCACCCTCAACGATGAAATCAACCCCTGTTTCCGCCAGCCTAACCTTTTTAATAAGGGCGCACGCCCTTAAAAAAGACAGGTGGTCATACAGAGTCACCACTCTAGCAATATCATTGCTACCATTCGATACTTACAGCTCTTATAACGTCAGAGCTGGACTGGCTCGACATTGCAAAATTCGGTGACCTCTGCAAATGTCAAAACTTAGTTGAACTAAGTGCTTGTGGTTCTTGAAATCTTTATCATTTCGAAAACCACACCGGTTTTATCGCCTATACGGCTTAACCGGAAAGACTGTTATAAACGCAATACACCTCTTGTGTCAAGCGTTTTTTTATATTTTTTTTGATTTTTTCAATTAATTTTTAGAAAGATTATATTAATTTCTTAAGCCACTGATTCTACATATTTTTTAAAATATTTTTTAAGGCAAGTTCAATTTTAGGATATTTATACTTAAAACCACTGTCTTCTAAAGCTTTGGGGATTACTATTTGACCGTTTAAAATCATTTCATCTGCCATTTGTCCATACAGTAATTTTAGTGCCATGCCTGGAATTGGCAAAATAACAGGTTTATTTATTACCTTGCCTATTGTTTTTGCAAGTTCTCTCATACTACTATAATAAGGAGCTGACATATTAAAAACGCCTTGTAGCTCATCATTGTTTATAAGGTGCACTATTGCACTTGCCATGTCATCTATATGTATCCAAGAAAATGGTTGATTACCGCTTCCCACAACACCGCCAAGACCATACCAATATAATGGTAACATTTTATCTAACATTCCACCGTTTCCAAGCACTGGTGCTGTGCGCATGATGCATAGTCTAATTTTATCTGTATCAATCACTCGTATCGCACTTTCCCATTTTTCGCATACTTCTGCTAGAAAGCCGTCCCCCTTAACACTGCTTTCAGTAGAGTGAGGTGCGCTTTGCATATCATTATAATAACCATAATAGCCGCTCGCTGAGCCTTGAATTATTATTTTGGCATTTGTTGGTTGCTTAAGAACCTCTGCCAATGCTTGAGTGACATTAAGCCTTGAATTTAGTATCTTTTCTTTTCTAGCTTTAGTCCAGCGACCACTTGCTATGTTTTCGCCCGCAAGATTTATAACTGCGTCCACGTCTTTTATTATATAATATAGTTGTTCAACACTTTGACCGTCCCATATTTTGTATTCTTTGCAAGTTTCAGCAGACAAATCCCTACGACTACAAACAAAAGGCTGATGCCCCATTAAGCTTAGTTTATCATATAAGTAACTACCAATAAAGCCAGTTCCGCCTATAATGACTATTTTCATGCTACACCTCTTTTTTATTTTAACATAGCATTTTGTTTATGCGATAGATATTATTTTAATTGAGTAAAAAAAAGGAGGCATACAATGTACGCCTCCAATAAAAAATAATTTAAAAAGAATTATTTACGTGCATCTTCTAAAGCTTTTTTATATTTAGCATAGAATTCATCACCAACGTCTTTTTTAATAACATCATTTGCTTCAGCAACGAGTTTACGCATTTCAGCTAACATTTCTGGGCTAGCTTGTGAAACTTCAACACCGTTATCTTTGATAATTTTTAATCTACCAGCCATCATTTCATCAACAGTTTTACGTGTATTTTGAACTGCTTCAACTGATGCTTCGTCAACAATCTTTTGTACTTCTTTTGGTAAGCCGTTATAAACAGCTGTGCTCATAATTAAAGAAGCCGGTTGAGCCATATGTTGTGTTTCTAACATATAGTCTTGAACTTCATATAATTTAGCACTAACGATGAAGAAGTAAGGTTGCTCAACACCGTCAATCATTTTTTGTTGTAAACCAACATAAACTTCACTCCAGTCCATTGGAGTTGGAGCAGCGCCAATTGCTTTCCATGCGTTGATGTGGTGTTTGTTTTGCATTGTACGAACTTTCAAGCCTTTAATATCATCAAGTGTATTAAGTTTTTTGTTTGAAAGTAAGTTACGCATACCAACTTCTGCAACTGCAACAATTTTCATGCCTTTATCAGCATAAATTTTATTGAACTCATTTAAGATGCCTGTATCTAAGAATTTACGGAAGTGTGCAATACTATCAAAGTCCCAGTGACCATCTAAAACTGCACCAGCTGGAATATATGGGACTGTAGCTGAAATTGTACCACTATAAAAATCAAGAGCACCTGACATTACGTTTTCAACCATTTCAGCGTCGCCGCCCATTTGACCACCAGGATAAAGCTTTACTTCAACTTCACCCTTACTTTTTTCTTCAACTGCTTTTTTGAAGTATTCAGCTAAGTAGTAAGGCACATCGCCTTCAACTGAGTTCATGCCAACAGATAATACTGTTTTAGCTTGTGCAACATTGCCAGTTAAAAAAATTGTTAAGGCAAAAACAGCCATAATCAAACCTAAACTTTTTCTCATTTTTTGACTCCTTAATGGGTTTATAATTCTACCACTTTTAAGCTAGTAAAAGTGAAATTTCTGGTATAAAGGTTATTAATAATAAGGCTACAAAGAACATGATAACCATAGGCATAGCACGTCTTGCAATATCAACAATTGGAACACCTGTCAGATTACTTGCAACAAACAAGTTAATCCCCATCGGCGGTGTAACATAACCAATTGCGAGTGAAACAATCAAAATAACACCAAAGTGAATTGGATCAACTCCAAATTTCTTAATAAGAGGTAAGAAAATTGGTGTAAAGATCATAATCGCTGGAATTGTATCAATAAAACAACCAGCAATAAGCAAGATACCTATAACAACAAGCATAAATACTTCTTTGCTTGAAACTACGCTTAGCATTGCATCTTCAACAACTCCTGGTACTCCAAGTAAATTTAAAACACGAGCAAAACCAACAGCAGTTGCAATAATAAATAAGAGCGCTGCATAGTTATGCACACCATCAGCAATTACCTTAAATATCTCATTTACTTTAATACTTTTATAGATAAATACACTTAATAAAAGCGAGTAAACAACGGAGATAGCAGCTGCTTCTGTTGGTGATGCAAGCCCGCCATAAATACTACCAAGAACAAATATTGGTGATAAAAGAGCTGGTCCTGAATCTTTAAGAATATGCATAAAACCGTTTTTGCGGATTTGTTCATAATTTGCGTTTAATAATTCTTTATCCTCGCCATTACGTAGGCAATAAATAAAAGAATAAAGCATTAACAAGCCACCAATTAATAAGCCCGGTAAGATACCTGCCATAAATAGGCTTGTGGTTGAGGCCGTTGAGGAAGTAGCATAAACAACAAATGGAATACTTGGTGGAATAATAACACCCAAGCCTCCGGCAATGGCAACGAGCGCAACTGTAAAGTTTTTCTCATAACCAAGTTTTGTTAAAAGCGGAATAGTCATACTACCAACAGCAGCTGTAGTTGCAGGAGCTGAACCTGAAATTGCACCATAAAATAAGCATGTTGCAATAACAGCACATGGATAGCCAGCTGTTCTGTTACCTACAAAATAAGCAAAGAAATTAAAAAGTTTTTCTGAAATTCCACCACGAGCCATGATAATGCCTGCCAAAACGAAAAGCGGAATAGCAAGTAAAGTAAAGCTATTAATGCCATTTGCCATTGTTCTAACGGCAGTTAAGGCAGTCATCGGAATTGGTTCACCCAAAAAAGTTGGTAAAACCGTTAGCAGACCAAAACAACCTGCAATTGGAAAAGCTAAAAACAATAATAAGAAAAATACACCAAAAAACGCTAAAACTGACATATTAATTCTCTCCCTTATCAGCTAAGTTGCTGAAAAATCTGCTAGTAATTAAATATTGAGCAAAACGAAAAGCTCCTAAACATAAACCGAGAAGCGGTCCGACATAGAGCCAATATTGAGGAATTAATAAGCCTGCCATAACAGAGCCAATATTTGCTGTATTTTTAACTAAGGTAAAAGCTCCATTTGCTAAAAATACTAATAGTGTAATCATTAATAAGGTTGTGATTGTCATAACAACACGTTGCATGCCTACTGGCATTAACAATAAAATTGTATCTAACCTAATTGTTGTAACTTTTTTAGCGCAATAGCCAATACTAAAAAAACCTGACCAAACTAATAACATTCTACAAAGTTCTTCTGACCATGAAAGAGGTGTGCCTAAAACATAGCGCATAAAAATTTGCAACATTACAAGAGCAGTTAAAGCACACAACATAAATATTAAAGATGCTGCTTCAAGATTATCATCTAACCATTTAATAATTTTCATAATCTACCTCTATTAAAAATCATTATTGCGGTGGACAACAGCACCATCAATCATTGTCATTTGTGGAACTAAAATATCTTCACCAAAAATTGCTGTTGATGGATTTTTCACACTATCCCAGAATTCTTGCTTTTTCTTTTTCCAGCTCATAATTGTTATATCAGCACAAGCACCTTCTTTCAATGTGCCAATTTCATCTTGCATTTTTAAATATTTAGCAGGATTAGAAGTTGCACATGCCACGATATCTTCAAGCTGCATACCAAGTGTTAAATATTTTGACATTACAAACGGCAAGTTTCTAGCATAAAGGTCTAATCCAAATGAGTTACATGCATTATCAGCACTAATCATGTCAGGTAAAAATCCATCTGCTAGGGCTGGAATTGCGCAAGAAAATGCAAAATTACCTGTTCCATTTGCAGCATCAAATAAAACACCACGCTCACGTGCTTTTTTAACGGCATCATAAACTTTGCCATTCTCATCAACTATTGTATGACCAACGCCTTGGAAGCAGTGACAATAAACGTCGCCTGCTCTTAAAATATCAGCAATTTCACTCGCTGGAACAGGAGGATTTGTTGTGTGGACAGTAACAGAACAACCAATTTCATCTGCTAATTCAATCATTTCTTTGAGGTATTTTATGCCAGTATCACCTGTTACTTCTTTTTGAAAGCGCATTTTCATACCGACAAGATATTCAGGGTATTTATCGAATATACGGCGAACTTTATCTACATTAATACTTTCTTTTTTGTAGTTTTCCATATACCCAAGTTCAACTTGCCCTGACTGATTATAGCCAATCAAAGACTTAACCTTTACAAGGCTATTAACTACTGTTGTATTATGGAAAGCTGAATAGTTCGACCAACCTGCAGTGCCAGCATCGATTACTGTTGTAACACCTGTAGCTGCCTGCAAGTCAGGCTGAACTCCAAGCCCACTACCAGTGCAAAACGCATGGGCATGAGAATCAATAAGGCCTGGCATGACATAGTGACCTGCTGCATCAATTATATTTTTAGCCTTAGCATCATCACTTACAGGAACAATTTTTCCATTCTTGACGCCAATCGTTTTGACTTCATTTACTTTATTTGCAGGATCAATGACTTGACCATTTTTAATTATGAAATCTAACATTAAGCTATCCCCCCTCTTTTTCTCATACTTTAATGTTCTTTTCATTATAAAGACTACTAAAAGTATAGCTTGTTTAAAATAAAATTTAGTAAATAACACTACTACTTAGAGACTTTTTTGTCAATATAGCGATAATTTTAGATTTGATAATATTTACAAGCAAAATTTTCACTCTGTCAAAAAAGATATGATATCAAAAAGCTATTATAATTTAAGACATTTTGTAATAATTAATATCTATAAATTTTTATGTTAGTAAATAAGCTTTTGATTTTTGATATACATATGTATCCTTTTTCGATTTTTTTTGATAAAAAAATAAAAAATTCTAAAGATTCAATGCCAACAACCTTATGATTTAATTAAATAAATTAAAAATATTTATTTTTGATTTTTTATTTATTTGTCAATTTTGACTTTTAATAAGCAAAAGTGCCTATCTTTTGCTTGCCAGGTATTTTACTATATGCGTATTAAGGTAGCTCGCAAATTTTTCATAGAAAGTTATGTCTATAAGCCTTGAACTCATCAAAAGCAGTTCGTGTCGCTCATCACCGAACCTATAGGGGGGTTGCAAGTGTTTAAACTCAAGAGCTATAAAATTTAACCTTTCATAAAATACTTTACGTTTATGTGAAACTTCATCAATCGGCAAATCAATTTCAAGTATTATGATTTTTTTATATTTTTCCTGCAACAATTCTATTGTTTTCGTGCCATAATTTTTACCCTGATTTTTCTTATTAATTGCTATATGCTCTAGGTAAATATAATCATCTTGTTCCCAGTAAAGCGCAATCCCCAAAAGTTCATTATCATATACCAAGTCAAAATGATAAGAGTTGTCAGTAAGAGCTCGTATTTGATCGCTTAAAATTCTTCGTTCAAATATGGGAAAGCTTTCTTCATAAAGTTCAAAAGCTGTTTTAAAATCTTGATGATGAGCATCTGTAATACGAATAAGTTTCATAGCAAAATCCTATAAAAAAAGCCCACCAAAGTGAATTTTGAGGTGAGCTTTAGAAAAATGGTTTAAATTAAATTTATTTTACAGGCGGTATCTTAGCTTCAATAACTTTAACACCAAATTCAGCAGCTTCTGGTGAAGGTGAGTAGAATACTATCATAAACGGTACTTCAACCCCAGGCTGAATATTTGTATTGTTTGACAATATATCAATCTTATTATTGAGAGCCTGTTCAAGCTCTGCTTCGCCTAAAACTTGTAACTGGAATAGAGAAACTGAGGTTCCAGCAAGCTGTTGTTTAGAAACTAAAACCTTACCATCTTTATCATACAAACTAGCTTCAATTTTAATTAATTCACGTGGCTCTTGGAAATTATTTAAGGCTTTGCCTTCAATAACTGAAATCTGCCCAAGCTTTTCATTAGCAATACTATATTGGCGAACACCACGCAAAGATATCTGACTAATTAAGTCTTTTGCAGGGCTATCTTCTTCTGCTTCTGGCTGACTTAAAAATGGTATTTTATCTAAGTATGGCTCAACCAATTGCGGTGCAAAAAGCCAAGTACTTGCTCCTGCAACAACAATAAGTAAAACAATAATTAAAAATAAAAGAAACTTATTCGTGCCAGATTTTTTTGGCTTCTTAGATTCGCTACCAAAACCAATACTAAGATTATCTTTACCATCTAAATCAAAGCCACTATCAGATGGCGACTCAGATTTAATATCACTGCCAAGGCTCAATTCTTCTTGCTTTTCAATTGGCTGTTCATTAGTTTGTTCTTCATGCACAGCTTCATTTGCATCTGGCAAGGCAAAAACTTCCTTACAAACAGTACAGCGAAGCTTAGCCCCAGCAACAACCTTATCATCTGGCAAATTAAATTTTGTAGAACAATTAGGACATGATACAATCATAGCCTCTCCTACTATAATATAATTATTATTTACTCTTCCAATTCAGCTAAATAAATATCAGGCAATTCACGATATCTTTCAGCAAAATCTAATCCATATCCGACTATGAAACCACTTTCAGTCCTAAAAGCCTTATAATCTGGCTCTATCTCAACTTCTCGTCGTTCATATTTATCAATCAAAACAACACTGCTAAGGCTAAGCGCCTCACTATTTTTAAATCTATCAAGAAGATATTTTAAACTATAACCCGTATCAACAATATCTTCAACTATTATTATATGCTTGCCAGCGACGTCTATTTCAATATCTTTTTTTAAGCTAATATTGCCACTAGATGAGCTAGTATCACCATAACTTGATATTCTAATAAAATCAATTTCAGGGCGAAAATCTAAATGCTTAACCAAGTCACTAAAGAACATAAAAGCACCTTTTAGCACACAAAGTACAAGCACTTGTTCGTTTGCATAGCGTTCATTAAGCTGACTTGCTATACTAGCAATTCTGCTTTCAATAGTTTCTTTACTATATAAGACATTAAGTTTTTTAATTATAATTTCACTCATCTGTTAAATCCAATAAAACAGCTGTTTCGTCACAGTCAGGAAATTTTGCACAATTTACGCAATCAAGCCAAACTTTTTGAGGGAAAATATCTTTAGTTACAATTTTAAAGTTTTGACGCTCAAAAAAATCAACTTGATAAGTCAATGCAAAAACTTTATTTATTCTAAGCTCTTTTGCTTCTTCAATACAGGCATTAACAAGCTGATACCCACCACCAAGTCCTCGTTTTTTAGAAGAAATTAATAATGAGCGAACTTCAGCTAAATCGTCCCAAACAATTGAAAGCGCAGAACAACCTATTAGCTCACCGTCAGTATCATATAGCACAAAAAAATCACGCAAATGTGAATATATCTGTGAAAGAGAACGTGGTAAAAGCACTCCCTCACTTGCACTAGTTAATAAAAGAGCATGTATATTTCTAACATCATCTATACGTGCTTTACGCACCTTACTTGTTAGCTCTAAAGCCATATTAATAAGTTACCTCTTAAGTAAATCTTCTAAAAGCTCAAACAAGGCAGCTTCATGCACAAGTCCTGCTTGGTTTACAATTAATTTTCCTGATCTGTCATAAATGGCATTATGCGGAATTAATGAAGCCTTATACCTTAAAGCAACCTCATACTCTGCAACATATACAGGATAATTTATTTTATAATCTTTTACAAATTTCTTGTAAGCTTCTTTATCTTGATCTAAGGAAAGACCAATGATTTCAAAACCACGATTTTTAAATTTTTTATATGCATTTATAAGGCCAGGAATTTCCTCACGACATGGGGGACACCATGATGCAAAAAAATTAACAAAAACAACTTTTCCCTTATTCTTCTCAAGTAGTTGATCTAGCTGAGCATTATTAATTGTTTCAACTTGATTTGCAACTGCCACACTTGAAAAAAGTAATACTATAAATAAAGATAAAAATAATCTTATCATTTTATGCTCCTATGCAATATTGCTGCCGGGAGCAACCTCCCCATCAGCAGTTAATAGCCTCAAAATTTTATCTGATTCAGCTGTTAAAACCATACCATTAGACTCTAAACCTCTAATTTTTCTCGGAGCTAAATTACAAACAACGCATACTTGCTTACCAAGAATATCTTCTGGTTTAAAATGTTCTGCCAAGCCTGATATGATTTGACGAGGTGCTTCTTCACCCAAATCTATCATTAATTTTAAAAGTTTATCAGCATTTGGGTGCTGTTCTGCACTTAAAACTTTACCAACACGCAAATCTAATTTTTGAAAGTCAGTAAAATCTATAGTATCTTTAGAGCCTGCTGTGTTTTCAACAAGTTCCTTCTTTGCTTCTTTTTTATTTTCTTTTTTCGGCTTTTCGACTTTGACTGGCTTTTCTACCTCAATTCGAGGGAATAAATTTGACTTTACAGATAAAGTAGCACCTACTTTAATATTGTCAAATGTATTCGCATAAGCCACAAAATCAGTTGTTGGTGCATTATCTTTATTAGCTTGCAACCCTAACTGCTCAAGCATAGCACTTGAAATTGTTGGCATAATAGCCCATAAAGTTGTTGCGATTTTTTCCATTCCATCAAGTAGTACGTACATAACGGTATTTAAACGCTCAAACTCGTTATTTTTTGCAAGAGTCCAAGGTGCTTGCGTATCAACATATTTATTTAACGCTCTTACTAGCTCCCACAAGGCTTCTAAACCTGCTGCAAATTTAACCTGCTTAACCATTTGAATATAATTGCAAACAGCATCATTTGCTAAAGTACGAATAGCCATATCATCATCATTGAATTTTGCTGGGCTAGGAATTTTACTATCATTGTACTTAGCTGCCATTGAAAGTACTCTACTAAATAAATTACCTAAATCATTTGACAAATCAGAATTCATACGACTAATAACAGCTTCTTCTGTAAAGGAAGCATCAGAGCCAAAATGCATCTCACGCATTAAGAAATATCTAAAAGCATCTAGCCCATAAGTTTTTGGAATATCCATCGGATCAACTGCATTACCTAAGGACTTTGACATTTTAGTATCACGAACAAGCCAATACCCGTGGACATTTAAATTCTGATAAAGAGGCATATCTGCCGCCATTAACATAGTTGGCCAAAAGATTGCGTGTGGCTTTAATATGTCTTTTGCAACTAAATGCTGCGAGCCTTGCCAGTACTTAGCAAACTTCTCACCATCAGGATAATCAAGAGCTGAAATATAGTTAATAAGAGCATCAAACCATACATAGCATACAAAATTATCATCAAAAGGAAGTTCAATTCCCCAAGTTAAACGAGATTTTGGACGTGAAATGCATAAATCTTCAAGCACGCCACCTTCAAGCATTGAAAGAACTTCATTCTTATAACGCTCTGGGCGTATAAAGTCTGGATTTGCTAAGATATGTTCCTTTAAGGCATCTTGGTATTTAGCCATTTTAAAGAAATAGTTTTTTTCACTAATATATTCAGGCTTTACTTTATGCTGCGGACAAAGTCCGTCCTCAAGTTCTTTTTCTGTATAAAATCTTTCACAACCAGTACAGTAGTGACCGCCATATTCACCAAAATAAATGTCGCCCTTATCATAAACCTTTTGCAAGAATTTTTGAACAACTTCTTTGTGGCGTGCGTCTGTTGTGCGAATGAAATCATTATTTACAATGCCAAGCTCTTTCCATAAGTCTTTAAAAGTATTGCTCACACCATCAACAAAGGCTTGAGGTTCTTGCCCTGTTTTTTCAGCTGCTTGGACAATTTTATCGCCATGTTCATCAGTACCTGTCAAGAAAAAGACATCATCGCCTAACATCATATGAAAGCGAGTTAAACAATCTGCCACAAAAGTTGTATATGCATGCCCTAAGTGTGGCTTTGCATTAACATAATAAATTGGTGTAGTAACAAAAAAAGGAACTGACACGTTATCTCCTAAAAATATCTTTGTAATTTATAACAGTGATGAATTAAAATCCGTCATCTTCAAGCAGGCTAGCATCAAGATCTTCGCTCATTAATTCATTGTATTGTAATTTATTATTTTTTGTGTTGTCATTGTGGTCTGAACGATTATCAAGTCGCTTAGGTCTAAGTTCTTTCCATTCGTCAAGCTTAAACTCAAGTTCTTCACCATTTTCAGTGCCAACCACAACACTATTTGTAAACATATTAGTACGTAAGACCCTATATTCACCTTGTTTTGTATTATAGCGCTTGCCAAGCCTTGGACTTTCACGGTAAAAGGCATCATAATTTTCCTGCTCATAACTTAGGCAGCATAATAGCCGACTACAAACACCAGAAATCTTAGCGGGATTTAAAAATAAATTCTGCTCTTTCGCCATCTTAATTGTAACTGGAGCAAACTTTCGTAAAAAACGTCGACAACAACAAGTCATACCACAATTACCAACAGCACCTACCATTTGAGTTTCATGGCGAACTCCAATTTGTCTGAGTTCAATTCTAGCATGGTATTCACGCACAAGGTCTTTAACAAGCTCCCTAAAGTCAATTCTTGTCGGAGCAGTGAAATAAAAAATATATTTGTTTTTGTCAAATAAAATTTCTACATCAATAAGCTTCATATCAAGCTCACGAACAGTAATTCTCTTTGAACAAAATTCAAAACTTTCAGTACTCAACCTAAGCACGTCACAAATCGCTGCTAAGTCGTCCTCAACAGCGGGGCGCAAAATGCTAGGTAATGTCTTAACATTTTCAACTTCGCTTGGCACTTTATTTGTCACGTGAACAACTGTACCAAGCCCAAGACCATGTCCAGTTTCAGCCAAAACAAAATCGCCAACGCTAACACCACATGCAAGAGATGCCAAGTTTAGCGTTGAACAATTTCGAACAACCTGATTCTCATTTATATCAACACCTTCATAAAGAGGTGATTCAATTTTTGTTATAGGTGATATGAATTCCTCTGGCAAAGTATAAAAATAAACCTGACCATAATCACGGAATTTCACCCCGAGTATATATTGCATAATTAACCGTATAATTTAAATTTTAGAATATTTTGAAAATATATTCGTTAAAACTGCATCATTTCTAAGCAAATGTCAATGAATAGCTCGACAGATAATAAGCTTAATTCAAAAAAACTAAAATTTTCCCAGGTTCTTTTGCAAGAAAAAAGCCAAAAAAATATTTTTCTAAAAAAACAGTCGAAAAAATATCGCAAAAAAACTCAAAAAGCATAGATAATCTCAAAAAATATAAGGCTATACAACTTGCTTTTTATCTATAATGAATATATACTATAAAAATGTCTTTAACACAAAGAATACTTTTTCTAGCGCCAGCTTCTGCTGTTACTCGTGTATTTCCTGAATTGCGAGATAAGGGCTATGAGGTTGGACTTGCTGAGAATATCAAAGGAGCTGCAGCCTTTATTCGCAAGGCTAGCACCTCTATTATTTTTTCACGTCCAAATTTACCCGGCTACAAAGTTGAAGACTTGCTTGAAGTTAGTGAAAACGACCCTAATTTTCCACAAATAATAATAATTACAGAAAAAGGCAATGCCACAGAGGCTGAGCATTATATGAGCCTTGGGGCTAAAGACTATTGGCTTGAGCCTATTAGTGCTGAAAAAATTTTTGCATTACTTAATGCTCCAAAGCCAAGGGCTGTTTCGCCACAGCTAAGCTCACTTGGCGTTGGCAAAAATGCCTTTGCTAAAAAAGATAATCTACCTTTAATTGTTGGCTCTGATCCGACAATGAAGCGTGTGCTAGCCCTTGCCAAGCAAGTTGCACCATCAAAGGCAACTGTTCTTATTTCTGGCGAATCTGGAACAGGTAAGGAAATGTTTTCAAAATATTTGCATGCCGCAAGTGATAGAGCAAATGGTCCTTTTATTGCTGTTAACTGTGCTGCCTTACCTGAACATTTGCTAGAAAGTGAACTTTTTGGGCATGAAAAGGGTGCATTCACAGGAGCTATTGTTCGTAAGCTTGGCAAATTTGAGATGGCCGATAAGGGAACAATTTTACTAGACGAAATCTCAGAAATGGACTTGTCGCTACAGGCTAAACTCTTGCGTGTACTACAAGAAAGTGAAATTGATAGAGTTGGTGGAACTGAAACTGTCAAGGTTGATGTACGTGTGCTAGCGACAACAAACCGTGATTTGAATGAATGGGTAAGCCAAGGAAAGTTTCGTCAAGATTTATATTTTCGCTTAAATGTCATACCTCTTCGCTTACCATCTTTGCGAGAGCGTGGCGAAGATATTTTTGAATTAGCTAGATTTTTTATAAATTTATACGTTAAAGAGTATAAATTGCCTAATATGGACTTAAGCCAAGAAGCTCTTGACTTTTTAGCTAAGCATGATTTTGAGGGCAATGTTCGTGAACTACAAAATTTAATGGAGCGTGCTGTTTTACTTGCAAATGGTAAAGAGATTAGCCCTAAGCATTTCTTATTAGAGCAAGATAGTTGGCCACTTTTTACAGATGATAATGAGCTTGATTTTGAAGATAATTCAGATAGTGCCTGTCAAAAAGAAACAACAAATGAGCCATTAACAGGTGCTGACCCTAACGAGCCATATTCTGGTGCACTTATTCCACTTGCTGAAATGGAGCGTATCATGATTATCAAAGGCTTAGAGGTTACCTCTGGGAATAGAACGCAAGCAGCCGAATTACTTGGAATTTCTGTTAGAACACTACGTAATAAATTAAATGAATACCGTGAAATGGGTATCCAAATAGATTAAAAATGGTTTTATATATAAAGTTGAGAGGTTGAAAAATGTCACAAAATATTAGCCAAAAAATTATTGGCGCTCATTTAGTGAAGGGCGAGCTAAAAGCTGGCACAAAAATATCTATAAAAATAGACCAAACCTTAACTCAAGATGCAACGGGAACTATGGCTTGGTTGCAATTTGAGGCTTTAGGTTTAGATAAGGTTAGAAATGACTTAGCTGTTAGTTATGTTGATCACAGCACCTTGCAAATGGATTTCAAAAACCCTGATGATCACCGCTTTTTGCGCACTTCTGCAAATGCCTTTGGTGGTATCTTTTCACCTCCAGGACTTGGAATTTGTCACCAGTTACACCTTGAAAACTTTGCAAAACCAGGCGCAACTCTTTTAGGCTCTGACAGCCACACCCCAACTGCTGGCGGTATTGCTTCGCTATCAATGGGTGCTGGCGGTTTATCTGTTGCACTTGCAATGGCTGGCAAGGCGTATGATTTAACCATGCCACAAATAATTGAAGTGAACCTTACAGGTAAGCTAACAGGCTTTGCGACTGCAAAAGACATCATTCTTGAATTACTACGCCTACTTACAGTAAAAGGTGGCGTTGGAAAAATATTTGAATATACAGGCGAAGGTGTTGAAAGCTTATCAGTTCCAGAGCGTGCAACCATTACAAACATGGGAGCTGAGCTTGGTGCAACTGGTTCATTATTCCCAAGCGATGCAAAGACAAAAGAGTTTTTAAAAGCCATGGGTCGTGAAGCTGATTTTGTTGAATTAATTGCTGATGAAGGTGCAAGTTATGATGGTAAAGTTCAGATTAATTTAAGTGAACTCGAACCTCTTGCTGCTTGCCCGCATATGCCTGATGTTGTTGTAAAGGTTTCTGAACTTGATGGGCTTGTAGTTGATCAAGTAGCAATTGGCTCTTGCACTAACTCTTCCTTTGCAGACTTAGCTTTAGTTTCAAATGTATTCAAAGGTAAGCAAGTTAATGCCGCAACTGATACTATTATATCTCCAGGATCAAAGCAAGTTCTTGAACTTTTAGGGCAAGAAGGCTTATTGCAATCAATCTGGCACTCTGGTGCAAGAATGTTAGAATGTGCTTGTGGACCATGTATTGGTTCTGGTGGCGCTCCTGTTTCAAACGGTGTTTCTGTTCGTACCTTTAACCGTAACTTTGAAGGTCGCAGTGGAACTAACGATGCAAAAGTATATTTAGTAAGCCCACTTACTGCTGCAATGGCGGCTTTACATGGTAAATTTACTGATCCTAAAACTTGGACTAAAGTCGAAACAAATATTGCACTTCCAACTAATGTTCCAAGTATTCGCAAGCTCTTTGTTGATCCTAGCTCTGAAAAAACAGAAATAGTACGTGGACCAAATATTGTTGCTTTAGAAAAGTTTGACAGCTTACCTCAAAACTTGGTCGCAGATATTGCAATTAAGCTTGAAGATAATATTACAACTGACCATATCATGCCTGCTGGAGCTGAAATTTTATCTTATCGTTCTAATATTCCAGGAATTTCTAAATTCGTATTCCATAGAGTCGACAAAGATTTCCCTGAAAGAGCAAAAAGCTTAAAAGCTGGTGTAATAGTTGCTGGTGAAAACTATGGTCAAGGTTCAAGCCGTGAGCATGCAGCCCTTGCACCTCGCCATCTAGGTATCAGAGTTATTATAACAAAATCTTTTGCAAGAATTCACCTTGCAAATCTTATAAATTTTGGTATTCTACCGCTTACTTTTGCTGACGCTAGCCAGTATGAGCTAATAAAGCAAGGCGCTAGTATAAATTTTGACTTTAGCAATTTAAAAGCCGGTGAAGAGTTAATTGCTATTGTTGATGGGCATAAAATTAGATTAAACAACAACTTAAGCCAAGATGATATTGAAACTATTAAGTGTGGTGGGTTGTTAAACAAAGTTAAAGCTGAATTAGCAAGATAAATTTTCAGGAGAATATAATGCTAGATATTATTCGTTCCAATTCGCAATCTTGGTTTATTAAGATTGCTTTTGGCTTAATCATTGTGGTTTTTGTTTTTTGGGGTGTAGGTAATTTTCGTACTGACATTCCATCTGTAATTATGGAAGTGAACAAAGAGCAAATCCTTGTTGAAGATTTTGCTGCACGTTACCAACCATTTATGGCTAACTTAACCGCACAATACCCTAACCTAACAGCTGAAGAAATTAAGCAAATCGAACCAGAGGCAAGACAGCAAGTTCTTCAGACTTTAGTAATTGAATCATTGCTTAGTCAAGAAGCTAAAAAAATTGGCATTAGCGTTAGCCCGCAAGAACTTCGCGCTGAAATTGAAAAAATTCCATTATTCCACAATGAAGATGGAAAATTTGATGCAAGCAAATATACAGAAGTTCTTAAAGCTCAAGGTTTAACTCCTGGTTTTTTTGAAAATGATGTTAAGCGTGAACTTTTGACTCATAAATTTAAAAATATTGTAGCTGCACCAGCATTTATTCCTGAAGAGCAAGCACGAAGCATTTTTTCATACGAAACTCAACAGCGCAAGTTAGAAGCTGTTCTTTTTAAAGCTGAAAATTATATGTCTAATGCAAAACCAAGTTCAGAAGAAATTTCTAAATTTTATGAAGAAAACAAAAATGGATTTGAACTTCCTGCAACTATTGACGTTAAATATCTTATTATTGGTGGCAAAAGTTTAGCAGCTAATGAAAAAATTGAGAAAAAAGCTATAGAAGATTTTTATAATAAAAACCAAAATGGCTTTAAAAGAGAAGAGCAAGTTAAGGCTCGTCATATCTTAATTCTTTCACCTCAAGATGCTGACAAAGAAGCTGATGCGACTGCTAAAACTCAAATTGATGAAGCTTTAAAGCAAATCAAAGATGGAAAAAGCTTTGAAGAAGTTGCAAAAGAAGTTTCACAAGATGGAACAGCTGAAAATGGTGGTGACTTAGGATTTTTTGCACGTGGTCAAATGGTTCCGCCTTTTGAAGAAGCAGCATTTAGTCTTGAGCCAGGTCAAGTATCAGAACCTGTTAGAACACAATTTGGTTGGCACTTAATTAAAGTGGAAGAAAAGAAGCCTGAAGGTATTATTCCACTTGAAGAAACTGAAGAAGATATTAAAAATCTCTTAGCTCTTGAAGCTGCTAACGCAAAAGTTGATGATGCTCTTGACGATGTACTTATTGCAACTATCAATGGCAAAAGCTTAAGTGAAGCAGGCGAAAAATATAATTTAAAAGTTGAAGAAAGTGGTATGCAAAATGCTGCTAACTTACAGCAAATGCTTGGCTTAAGCCCTCAAGATGTTGCAAGCTTATTTGAAGCTCCAAAAGATAAAATTTTAGAAACTGCTTTTTCTACTCCACTTGGCAAAGTAGTTGCTCAAGTAACAGCTAAAGAAGATGCTAAAATTCAAACTTTAGAACAAGTAAAAACTGACATCGAAAACATCTTAACAAGTGAAAAAGCTACAAAGCTTGCTCAAGAAGCAGCAGACAAAGCTCGAGCAACTATTGTTGACAACAAAATTCCTGCTGACTTACAAGCGCAAGTGATTTTACCACAACCAATTTCAAGAACTGGTATCTCACAAGGTTTTGCACAAAATAAAGAACTTGCAGATGCTATTTTTGCAACTGAAAGCCAAGACTTTTTAGCTAAGGCTTATAATGTAGAAGAAGGCTATGCTCTCGTTCGTATGACAGGCATTTTACCGCTTGAACTTAGCTTCTGGGATCAAATAAAGGGTCAGTTAATTCCTAACTTAAACCAAGGCATGAAAGAAAAACAGTACGCTACTTTCATTAATACCTTGCGTGAAAGTGCAACAATTGAAATATTAAACCCTTCAATCTTACAGCCACAAGCTGCAGCAAATTAAAAGATGCTTAAGCCTGAAAGCAAAATTGTTGTTCTAGGCGGAGGCTCATGGGGCACAGCGCTAAGTCATATCTTAGCCTGTGCCTTAGAAAAAAATAATGCTAAGCCTGAAAAAATTAATATTTTTGTTAGAGATAATGATTTAGCAAAACATATTAATGAACATCATGAAAATATAAAATATCTTCCAAATTTAAAATTAAATCCTTTAATATACGCAAGTAGCAATCCTGAAATTATGCTGGGTGCTGACTACCTAGTCCTTGCAACACCGTGCCAGACTTTACGTCAAACCATTACGATGTATGACAAGTATATTTCTAACTCTGCAACATTAATTAACTCTGCAAAGGGAATTGAACTTAGTAGCTTAAAATTGCCACATCAAATTATTTCTGAATTAAAGCCTAATTGTAAGTATGCAACACTTTCTGGTCCATCATTTGCTAGTGAAGTTTTGAAATGCAAGCCGACTGCTGTCGTTTTAGCATCTAAAGATATTGAGCTTGGAAGTCGTTTGCGTGAAATGTTTTCAAGTTCATGGTTCAGAACTTATTCTAGTACAGATTTAAATGGTGTCGAACTTGGCGGTGCCTTAAAAAATGTGATGGCTATTGCAGCTGGTGTTTGTGATGGTCTTGAGCTTGGCGATAATGCGAGAGCAGCTTTAATTAGCCGTGGTTTAGCTGAAATGCAAAGATTATTTACAGCTTATGGTGCTGAACCTTCGACTATCTTTGGTCTGTCAGGTCTAGGCGACTTAGTTCTAACTTGTACTGGCAATAGTTCACGTAACAGGTCAGTTGGTATTCGTTTGGCAAAAGGTGAAGATATTGAGCAGATATTAAGCACTTTAGGCTCTACAGCAGAAGGAGTCAAAACCGTAAGTGCTCTATTAAGCTTAGCTAAAAAATATAAGGTTGAAATGCCTATTGCACAAGGAGTCCATGCTTTAATCTATGATAAAGTTCCTGCCATGAAAGCTTTGCAAGATTTATTCGACAGAGAACTAAAAGACGAATAATTTTTTTTATTTTATTTTTCATTTTTTTATTTTTTGGGAAACTTTTGCAAAAGTTTCCCAAACCCTTCAAAACCTTTTAATATTTAAACTTAGTATTTTTTTTAGCTAAAAAAAACTTATCATTGCAGCATTATTTGTCTAGTCTACTGACACAGAGAATTTATTTACAAATCATAATTCTCAATTTTTGTGAAACTCCAAAATCTTTATTATTGAATAGTGTGAGTAAATTGCCAAAATATTAAATGAAAGCAAAAATGTAAAAAAACATCTTTTAAAATTATAAAAATGCAAGAAAAGTAATCTCTGATTCCTTATTCTTGCACTTTTATAAACTTGTTGTAGCAAATGAATTATTTTGTCAAACAGTTACCAATAGAAAGTATATTTGCTTCATCAAATGGGCTACCAATAAGTTGCATACCAACAGGCATATTATCAACCATGCCACACGGAATTGCTAAGCCTGGTAAACCTGCTAAATTTAAAGAAACAGTGAAGATATCCATCAAATACATAGTTAATGGATCATCAATTTTACTTCCCAAGTTCCAAGCTGTTACTGGTGAAACAGGAGCTAAAATCGCATCACAGCATGATAAAACACGCTCGAAATCTTCACGTATCAAAGTACGCACCTGAGCTGCTTTTTTGTAATAAGCATCATAATAACCAGAAGATAAAACAAAAGTACCAACTAAAATACGACGCTTTACCTCTTCTCCAAAGCCTTCATTGCGGGAGTTCATATATAAATCTAATAAATTCTCGCTATCAGCTGATCTTTTACCATAACGAACACCATCATAACGTGCAAGATTAGAGCTAGCTTCAGCAGTTGCAATAACATAGTAAGCTGCAATTGCGTGCTTTGTTGCAAGTGGAATACTAACGTCAACAAGCTCAGCGCCTAATTCTTCAGCTTTTTTCATCATCTCTTTACAAGCTTGAACAATTTTTGGATCCATATCTTCGCTAAAAAATTCTTTTGGAATTCCAATAATTTTGCCGTCTAAACGTTCTGCTTTCAACGCTTCCATATAATTTGGAACATCTTCTTTTGCACTCGTGCTATCTTTTGGATCATGCCCTGCGATTACAGATAATAAAAGCGCACTATCTTCAACAGTTCTCGTTAAAGGTCCAATTTGGTCGAGTGATGAAGCGTAGGCAATCGAACCATAACGTGAAACTCTACCGTAGGTTGGCTTTAAACCAACACAACCGCAAAGAGCAGCAGGTTGCCTAATTGAGCCACCAGTATCAGTACCAAGTGAACCAAAGCACTGCATCGCACTTACACTTGCCGCTGAGCCACCGCTTGAGCCACCAGGAATACAATCTTTATTATGCGGATTGCTAGTTCTTTTGAAAGCAGAATTTTCAGTGCTTGATCCCATTGCAAATTCGTCCATATTATTTTTTGCAATGATTAAAGCTCCAGCTTCACGCAATTTTTCAACAACTGTTGCGTCATAAAAAGGCTTAAAATCTTCTAAGAACTTAGAACCAGCAGTTGTTGTTAAATCTTTTGTGCAAAGCACATCTTTTAATGTTAGAACAACACCAAAAAGTGGAGGTAAAACGTCCATTGTTAGGCGCTTTTTATCCATTTCTCTAGCTTCTGCTAAAATTTCTTCTTCTGATTTCATGGCTAAAAGTGCATTAATACCACTTTCAGTTTTTTTGATTTGTTCAAGGCAAGCTAAAGCAACATCTTCAACTAAAACTTCGCCTTTTGCTATTTTATTTCTTACTTCTACTAATGATAATTCGTGTAGCATAATTTATCCTTAAACAAGCTTTAAACTATCTTTGGAACAATGAAAAATTCATCATCTGCAAGTGGTGCATTTTGAAGTATTTGCTCACGACTATAAGACTTTTCACGAACTTCATCAGCTCTAAGCGCTGGTTCATTAGTTATAATCGGGCTATAAAGTGGTTCAACACCTTTTGTGTCTACTTCACTTAGTACTTCAATATAATTTAAAATATCTGCACATTGTTTAGCAAATTTATCTAATTCTTGCTCACTTGGTTTTAACCTTGCAAGTTCAGCAATATGTCTTAAATCCATATTAATCTCGTTTTGTTTTTTAATTAAAGAGTTGGACTATAAGCCGAGTTTTGTTCTTATTAAAGCTTTCGCAAATAATAAGCGATTATCATTCCTCTAGGAGCATAATTACTTATACTCTCAAGCAACCTACCCGAATACATTGACCGAGCCAGCCTGTATTCCTATTTGGTCTTGCTTTAAGCGGGGTTCACCCAGCTTGCCACGTCACCGTAGCAACTGGTGAGCTCTTACCTCACCGTTTCACCCTTACTGATAAATCAGCGGTCTACTTTCTGTTGCACTTGCCAAGACTCACGCCTTCTGGACGTTATCCAGCGCTCTGCTCTGTAAAGCTCGGACTTTCCTCCCCAAAACAAAAGTTTTGCAGCGATAATCCGTCCAACTCCCTAAAAATTATTCAGCAGTTTCTTCAACTTGTTCTGGCTTTTCTTCGCTAAAATGCTCTGACCAATAAATAAGTCGTTGACAGTTAGGGCAGTTAATAATCTTATGTCCGCCTTGTAACTCAATATAAGACTGCGGTGGAATTGCAATATTACAACCAGCACAAACACCCTTATGAACAGGAACAATAACAGGGTGAGCTAAACGGCGACGAATAAATTCATAACGCTCTAATACTGGACGAGGAATATCCTTGCCTACAGTTGAACGAACAGATGTAAGTTCATCAAGTTCTGCATTTGCAGCGGCAATATCTTGCTCAAGATTAGCTTCACTTGCGCTAAGCTCATCTTTTAAAGCATTCCATCTTGCATTAATTTCTTCTAAGGCTTCCTCTTGTAAACGATGCTCTTCAACAAGTGCAATGCGCTCTTCTTCTCTTGTTCTGTTACGCTTTTCTAAATTATCCATTTCACGTGACATTGCTTGAAATTCTTTAGCATTGCTTACTTGCATGAGCTTATCTTTACTTTTATTTAAGCGAGAAAATTCTTCATCAATATCAATACCAATGCGTTTTTCTTGATCAACTAAATACTCAATTTTTTCAAGGATATAGTTACGCTGACCGTCAGCTGCACCGAAAATTCTTTTAAGTTCTTCAATCGCTTTAGGTGCATTTTCAATCCTAACTTTAATTGTGTGAATTTGGTCATCAACCTTTTGTAAAGCAACCAATTGCTTGATTTGCTCCAAATAAATACTCATATTTCCTCCGAGCTTAGCCTTGATAAAATCCTAAATGGATCATTTGCAGGTAAAAAGCTTGTCTTTATATATTTGTTTAAGAATAAACTAAATCTACGCATCATTTCTTCTTCTAAGCTAAAATGTCCAACGTCAATTAAGGCTATCTTACTGTCAAGCGCACTATGATATTTTATATCACCTGTGATCATAATATCAGCCCCAAGTGAACTTGCAACATCGATTAAAGATGAACCAGAACCAGGACAAATTGCCACTCGCTTAAGCTCTTTAATTTCTTTGCCACAAACTGTGATATTATTTAACATCGGTGCTTTTTCAAATAATAATGCAGAAAAATCATTATAATTCATGACATTTGGCAAATCGCCAATAATGCCAATCCCGTAAGCATCATCAACACTTGGCTCAAGCACTTTTCGATTTTGCAACTCAAAACTATCTGCAAGCCAAGATACTGGGCCACAAGCATTTGCATCAAGCGAAGTATGCGCACTATAAAGTGCAACATCATGGCTAAGCAGTAACTTTGCAATAGCAAAATACTCGTCCATTTTATTTAAGTATTTTGCCTTCATACTTAAAGGGTGGTGCGATAAAATAAAATCTGCACCAAGTTCAAGAGCCTTTTCTACTTGGACTAAGCTAGGATCAAGACAAAGAGCCACATGGCTAATTTCAAGCCTTGGTGATGCTATTTGCAATCCTGAATTATCCCAACTCGCCGCACACTTAAGTGGAGCGACGTGCTCAATCACGGCAATTAAATCATCATATTCCATAATAAACTGCCTTATAATTAAAGTTAAAAAATCTTATGCTTATAGCAGTTCCACTTGACCTCCACGAAGCCAAGCTTTCAAAGACACGCCTTAAGCAAACGTTTAACACAAAGTAAATTGCGCTTACGTTTATGTAGCGGTCAACGGCTATAGCACTAGACATAGCACTTCCACATTACTTTTTACGCAGGTAAAATGGAAGTACTATAACTAAAAATTCTTATTCAAGTACTCAACTGCATTAACAAACAAAGCAGTACCGAGTGTCGAAGTTTTACCTCTTGTCCACTCAGGATGATTCGTTTTATGGTTATACGCTTCAGGGTGAGGCATAAGACCAAGAACACGACCACTTTTATTTGTTAAACCAGCAATTCCAAGCGGTGAATTGTTTGGATTATATGGGTACTCTTGAGTAATTTCATTCGTGCTAGGATTTGCATAGCTAAGAGCAATTAAATTTTGCTTTACAAGCTCATTTAATGTTTGCTCATCTTTAGCTACGATGCGTCCTTCACCATGGCGAACAGGCATAGTTAAGTTGTCTAAACCTTTTGTAAAAACACAAGGACTTTGCGCATTTACCTTTAAATCCACCCAGCGATCTTCATAGCGAGCTGAACCGTTATGCGCAAGAGAAACTTGACGTTCAAAAAGTTTATCATCTAAACTTGGTAGCACTCCAAGCTTAACGAGCAACTGAAAACCATTACAAATGCCAAGAATTAATTTGCCATTTTCAATAAAAGTTTGTAAACTCTCTAAGAGTGGTTTTCCATTAATATCTTTTAGATGACGCCATCTTTGTGCTGCTGCTTGAGCTGCACCAAGATCATCACCATCTAAAAAACCGCCAGGAAAGATTAGCCAATTATAATCGTCAAGGCTAACTTTTGCTGAAACCAAATCAGAAAAATGAACAATATCAGCTTTTTTAGCACCGGCTTCCTTAGCCACATGGGCACATTCAGTATGACAGTTCGTGCCGTAACCTGTCAATATCAAAGCATATCCAGACATATGCAAACCTTTTGTTTTAAATTTATTAGGGGCATACATAATATATGGATATTTTACTAAGGTCAAGTCTAGATTTTTTTTATTTTTTTGGTAAGATGGCTTATCAGAGCAAAGCAACTAAGGCTTTATTTGATCGCATATTTTGATTCGGAAAATATTTATCTATATAAACAGTGAGTTACAGAAATATTTGCGGCTTATCTTAAAATTTAAAATATTTATCCTTAAGGTACATTTTTATGAATACAAAATTTATTTTCATCACAGGCGGCGTTTTATCTTCATTAGGTAAAGGCTTGGCAGCTGCTTCTATTGGCGCAATATTAAAGGCTCGTGGCTTGAATGTCACTATCCAAAAACTTGACCCATACATTAATATTGACCCAGGCACAATGAATCCATATCAACATGGTGAAGTTTATGTAACTGATGATGGTGCTGAAACTGACCTTGATCTTGGTCACTATGAGCGCTATTTAGACATTGCTCTTACCCGTAGAAGCAGTACAACTTCTGGTGCTGTTTATAATCGTGTTATTACAAAAGAACGTCGTGGCGATTATCTTGGCGGAACTGTTCAGGTTATTCCACATATTACTGATGAAATTAAAAATGCAATTTACAGCTTAGCAGATGGCGATGAAAATAGCCCTGCTCCTGATGTTGCTATTGTAGAAATTGGCGGAACTGTTGGTGATATTGAAGGCTTACCATTTTTAGAAGCTATTCGCCAAATGCGTACAGATATTGGGCGTAATAATTGCCTCTATATTCACTTAACTTTAGTACCATATCTCAAAGTTGCTGGTGAATTAAAATCTAAGCCAACACAGCATAGCGTTAAAGAACTTCGCTCAATTGGTATTCAGCCTGATATTATTTTATGTCGCTGTGAGCAAGCTATTCCTCTTGATATGAAAAATAAATTATCCTTATTCTGTAATGTTGATAAGGACGCTGTTTTTTCATCTGTTGATGTTCCTAATATTTATGAAGTTCCATTAAAGTTTTATGAAGAAGGTATTGATAGAAAAATTATCAGCCTATTAAATTTAAATGCTGGCGAAGCTGATTTATCAAAATGGCAACATATTGCTGAGTCAATGCGTAATCCAAAACATAAGGTACGTATTGCAATTGTTGGTAAGTATGTGGAGCTTAAAGAGGCTTATAAGAGTTTGCATGAAGCCTTAGTTCATGGTGGAATTGATGAAAGAATCAAAATTGATTTCGTCTATGTAAATTCCGAAGAATTGAACGAGAAAAACCGTGCAAATCTATTAGCTGATGTTGATGGTATATTAGTTCCTGGTGGATTTGGTATTCGTGGAATTGAAGGTAAGATTGAAGCTATTAACTATGCTCGTGTAAATAAAATCCCATTCTTTGGTATTTGTTTAGGAATGCAATGTGCTGTGCTTGAATTTGCACGTAATGTTGCAGGAATTAGCGATGCAACCTCTGAAGAATTTGATCCACTTGCAAAAAATAAACTTATTTATTTGATGTCAGAATGGTTTGATGTGCGCACAAATGCAGTTGAAAAAAGAGATGAAGATAGCGATAAGGGCGGAACAATGCGCCTTGGCTCATACCCTTGTGTACTTACACCAAATTCTAAAACTTCTGATGCTTATAAAGAAGTTGAGATTGATGAAAGACATCGTCATCGTTATGAATTTAATAATGCATATCGTGAAGTTTTAGCTGATAATGGTCTTATCTTCAGTGGACTTTCACCTGATAAAAATTTAGTTGAAATTGTTGAAATTTCTGATCACCCATGGTTCGTTGGTTGCCAATTCCACCCAGAATTTAAATCAAGTCCTATGAGCCCACATCCTTTATTTAAGGGATTTGTAATGGCAGCTCGTGATTATTCCACAGCCACAAAAAGCGGCGCAAATGGATAAAACAAAATGAGTCGCCATAAATAATGTGGCGACTTTTTTAATATTTTAGGATTATTATGTCAGAAAAAATTAATGAGTTAGTAAAAAATTTAAAGTTGCTTGTGCTTGATGTTGATGGAGTTTTGACTGATGGCATTTTACATTATAATGCTGACGGCAAAATAGAAAAAAACTTTCATGTGCAAGACGGCTTTGCTGTTATGCTACTTCAAAGCATGGGCGTTAAGGTTGCCGTTGTTACAGCGGGACAAGATGGTCTTTGCGTTGCAAAACGTGTTGAACGATTAAAAGTTAAAGACTTTTTTGAAGGCAACATGAAAAAAGAAGAAGCAATGCACACCCTAAAAGAACGCTACAATTTAGACTGGTCCGAAATGGCATTTGTTGGAGATGATTGGGTTGACTTAATACCTCTTAATTTAGTTGGAGTTAAGTTTGCTGTTGCCAATGCTTGCGAGGAAGTAAAAGAGATTGCGGACTATGTTACTAAATTGAATGGTGGTGCTGGTGCTGTTCGTGAAATTATAATGCTAATCTTAAAGGCTCAAGGTTTATACGATAAGGCTTTTAAAGAATGGTCAATCCCTAATAAAAAATGACAAAAATTAAAAACTACATAATTCTTTTAATAATAGCTTTGCTATCATATTTTGCTTATTATTTTTATGATAAGTTTAGTTCGCCAGAAAAGTTAATTGAACAAGCTATTAAAGAAGGCTCAGAAGAAGCCATTAAAGAAGCTGTTATGCTTGGTTTAAAAGGCATTAGCCTTAGCCAAGGAGAAGGTGGGATTGAATTTTGGCGTTTAAAGGCAAGCTGGGCTGGACTTCATGAAAAAGATGGTAGTATTGAAGTGCAAAAGCCAAAGGTTGAATATAACCTTGGCGAGGGCAAATCTGAAACTGACATTGTTTATGCTAATTCTGATCATGGCTTAATTACTGAAAATCAAACAAAATTGAATATGTGGGGCAATGTTGTTGTTTACCGTGGTGAGGACACTATTACAGGTAAGCGCTTAGTTTATAATTCAAAAGACCGTACATTAATTTTTCCAGAGGGAGCAAAACTTAGCTCACCTAAAGCTGATGGCGTTTTTGGTGTATTAATTTGGAATATGGATTTAAATGAAATTTATGGACAACACAATATCGCTATAGATATTAAACCACAAGTAAAATAAATAGACTTTATAAATATTATTGGAGCAACTAATGTTTAAAAATATAATTTTTTCGCTTATTTTATTATTAGCAGTTTGCTGTAATTCTTTAGTTTTTGCTGCTGCACCTGACAGTTTGCAAAAAGATGTTACAACAAAAATTACTGCGGAAAATATGACTTATAGTGCTGATAATCGCCAAGTTACTTTTAACCTTGATGTTAAAGTAGATCGTCCTGATTTTCAACTAACAAGCAAAAAATTAGTGGCTTATTTAAAAGCTGCTGAAAAGAAAGATGACGCTGACAACTCTGCAGCTGGTGGTTTAGCAGCTGGTGACATTGAAAAAATTGTTGCCACTGGTAATGTAAAAATGACTAAAGATGGCAGAGTCGGAACTTGCACAAAAGCAACTTATAATGTTGATACTGAAATCTTAGTTATGGAAGGAAACCCGAAGCTTAGCGATGGTGAAAATACTATTAGTGGTGATATAATCCGCTACTATATTAAAGAAAATAGAAGTGAAGTTGTTGGTGGTAAAAAGCAACGTGTTGAAGCTATTTTCTCTACTAAAAAAAGCTCAAAATAAAGGGTTAATATTGTGAGTAAATCAAAATTAGCAGCTTTTGAACTTCGCAAGTGGTATGGTGAAAGAGAGGTTGTTAGCTCTGTCAGCCTTGGACTTGAACAAGGTGAGATTGTTGGTCTTTTAGGACCTAATGGAGCGGGAAAAACCACAACTTTCTACATGCTAACAGGTATCATTAAACCAAATGCCGGCGAGGTAAAACTTGATGATAAAGACATTGGGCAATTTCCTTTACATGATAGAGCAAGAATTGGTGTTTCTTATTTGCCACAGGAAAGCTCTATTTTTAAGCACTTAACAGTTAAGCAAAATTTGCAAATTATTCTCGAATATACTGGATTAAATAAAGAAGAGCAACAAGCTCGCATGGATTTATTGCTTGAGGATTTTGGGCTTACGCACTTAGTTAAGTCTCATGCAATGTACTTATCCGGCGGTGAAAGACGCAGACTTGAAATTGCTCGTGCACTTATTCGTGACCCTAAATTTGTTCTTTTAGATGAACCGTTTGCAGGCATTGATCCTGTTGCGGTTAATGATATTCAAGATCTGATAAGAGGACTTAAAAATCGTGGCATTGGGGTTTTGATTTCTGATCACAACGTTAGAGAAACCCTAAATATTTGCGATAGAGCTTATTTAATGTATAAAGGGCAACTAATTTTAAATGGCACACCAAGTGAGATAATTAATAACCAGCAGGCGAGAAATATCTATCTTGGAGATAATTTCTCTCTATAAAAAGGGTGAGTTATGAATATATTATTGACAAATGATGATGGTATTTATGCAAAGGGTATTAGGGCTTTATATAAGGCTTTAATAAAGGCCGGGCATGAAGTGACGGTTATTGCTCCGCTTTCTGAAAAATCTGGTGTTAGTAGTTCTGTTACCTTAATTATGCCACTTAGAGTTCGCCAAATTGAAGAAGAAAACTTTTCAGGCTTAGGAGTTTTTGGAACTCCTGCGGACTGCGTTAAGCTCGGTCTTTCTAGCTTAATGGAGAAAAAGCCAGATTTAGTTATGTCTGGTATTAATGCTGGTGGGAATACTGGAGTTGATGTTATTTATTCTGGCACAGTTGCAGCTGCTTTGGAGGGTGCGCTTTCTGGCTACCCTGCGATGGCTGTATCCTTTGATGACTTTAGAATTAATGATATTAGCAAAGAAGCTGACCACGCTGTTAGCCTCGCAGAAAAAATTGATTGGAAAGCCATTCCAGAGCGTCGAGTTATTAATGTTAACTACCCAAAGTGTGGTATTGATGCTAGCAAGGGTATGGAAATATGCCCTCCTGCAACTATTCCTTGGGACGATAAATATGAAGAACGCCGTGATATTAGAGGCTTACCATATTGGTGGATTTCTGGCTATATGCCGTCTGACAAATTAAGCCCAAATAGTGACCGTGCTTTACTTAATAATGGTTATATTACCGTATCACCAATTCGTTTTGAATTTGTGGACTCAAAAACAGAAGAAATTTTAGCTAAGAATTTAAATGTATAATTTTAATTTTTTTATTCATACCTTTGGCTGCAAAGTCAATCAATATGAAAGCCAATCTGTACGCGAAACTTGGCAAAGTCAAGGCGCAACTGATTTAAATAGTCCCGAAAATGCTGACTATATTTTGCTTAATTCCTGCGCAATTACTGAACATGCTGTGCGGGAATTAAAGCAAGTATGTAGGCGCATGGCAAAAATAGCTCCTAATGCAAAAATTATTATTGCTGGGTGTGCTGCTCAACTTGAACTTGAAGAGCTAAAACAAATTCCACAACTTCATAAGTTTGTAGATCAAAAAGATAAAGAAATTTTACTAAAGCCTGACTTTTTTGATACTGACGAAATAAGTGCAAGCAAAGAAGCCTTTCCTAGTTTTTCAATTTCTTCTTTTAAAAGAGCAAGACCTGTTGTTAAAGTTCAAGATGGTTGTTCGCAATTTTGTTCTTATTGTATAGTGCCCTTTACACGAGGTAAACCACAAAGCCGCCCATATGCACAAGTTCTAGCTGAAATTGAAACACTACTTGAAAATGGTTATCGTGAAATTATGTTTTCAGGCATTAATCTTTTACAATATAGCCATGATAATAATGATTTTTGGGATTTAATGCAGAAACTGGATAAAGCTCTTGGAACTAAATGGCAGGGAGTTGCAAGATTTAGGATTAGTTCGCTCGACCCTAGCCAGCTTAATGATAAGTCACTAGAATATATTTCAAACGCTAAATTATTATGCCCACATTTGCACGTTTCCTTACAAAGTGGTAGCAAACAAGTTTTAAAAGCTATGAATAGAAGTCATTATGATCCTAATAACCTTCTTAAATACTTTGATGAATTGCATAAGATTTGGGGAAGCTATGGTCTTGGCTTTGATTTATTAATGGGCTTTTTAGGTGAAACTGAAGAGGCTTTTAAAGAAAGTATTGAGTTTGTTGAAAAAACACCACTTAGCTATGGACATGTATTTCCTTATTCTGTTCGCCCTGGAACGAGTGCCGCACGCCAAAAAGAGATAAATTCTTTAAAGGTAAAACAAGAGCGTGCTGCAAAAATGCGTGAACTTGTGCAGGAAAAACAAATAGAATTTCTAAATAAGATGCTAACTCAAAAAAGTTTTAAGCTTGCACTTGACTTAAATAATAGCAAAAAAAGCATTAAGGGCATTAGTGAATATTACGTTTCTTGCATTTTAAAAACAGCTATTGAAAATGCTAATCATGATTTCATTGAAGTTAAGCCCCTTGAAATTAAAAATAATTCACTTTTGGTTGAACTAGTAAAATAGTTGATGATGAAAAACTGCTTAATACATTATAATAAAATAATTTAATAGCTACAACAAACAAATAAAAATGCAAGAAAGAAGGAATCACAGATTGCTTTTCTTGCATTTTATTGTTTTAAAATATGATTTTTCATCATCTGCTTACAAAGTTTTTGCATAGGCAAAAGCTTTGCACCACGTAAAACAAGCTAGAATTTACTTCTAGCGTCCTGTAAGGGTGTTTGGAGTGAGCGTGCCTTTTGAAAAAGACATTGAAAATGACTTTTTCAGCTTCGAATAAATTGTCTTTTTGCCTTTCTCTCTTCTAAATGATTTTTCTTTAGAAGGTGCTCACTCCAAAAATCTTAGTATCAAGCTAGCCATAAATTTAAACTTTTTCCGCAAGCAAAAATTTATACACTAGCAAATTTTTGCAGATTAATGGTGAAAAGCAATTTTAAGACTATCAAATTGTAAGAAAAGTATTACCCATGGCTTTATTTTAAATATCATTTATTTTATCAAATACTCTTGTTATATGAAATCAATTATACATGCCACATAATCACCTGACATTTTTATTTTTTTATTTTTTGCATTTAGAGCAACTACTAACAAAGCTGATTGACAATAAATAATTATATTTATTATCAAATCTAATCAAATATCATTTTTTTTGCTAAATAGTTTACTTATTAATTGACATAAATAGTCTTAGTTGATATTATGTTTTATCTTTTGTTTGGTATACATATTTACTTTTTTATTATAATTGATGGGTGTTTTTTAGCTTAATTGGTAAGCTAAATCTTAAATAAAATCTGTTTTAAGGAGTACATGGTTATGAAGAAGAGTTTAATTTCTTTCGTGTCTTGTTTATTGCTTGTGTTTGGCTTAGTGAGCATGAGTAGTGCTGCTGGCGTTATGGCTACTGCAGGTAGCAAAGCAAAAGCTAATGATGGTAGCGGTTTACCTGTTGTTAACTGGAGAATGGCTTCAACTTGGGGTAATGGTAACGTTCACTTTACTGTTGACCAACGTTTCACTGATCTCGTAAGAACTTTAACAAATGGTAATTTCAATATCACAAACTACGCAGAAGGTTCACTTTTTGCTGCAAATCAAGTTTTTGAAAATGTTCAAAAAGGTACTGTAGAATGTGCTGGTGACTGGGCTGGTTACTGGTCAGGTCGTGACACTGCTTTTGAATTACTTTCAACAACAATGAATTTATTTAGTGGTTTTGACTACTATACTTGGATTAACCAAGGTGGCGGTCTTGACGCTTTCCAAAAAATTTATGGCAACCACGGTTTAATGTATTTCCCAATTACTGTTCACATGTCAGAATCAGGAATTCGTTCTTCAAAACCAATTAAAACAATTGAAGATTTACGTACAATGAAAACACGCCTTGGTGGCGTTATGGCTGGTAGAGTTGGTCAAGCTCTTGGCTTTAACATCACAATGGTAGCTGCATCTGAACTTTATGAATCACTTCAACGTGGTGTTATTGATGCTGGCGAATTCTCAGGTCCAAATGCTGACGCAACTTTAAAACTTGAAGAAGTAGCAAAATTCTGGGTAGTTCCTGCTTGGTATCAATCAGCTGGTAACAACGGTGTTATGGTAAACAAAGCTGCATGGGATGCTCTTCCTAAGCAATACCAAGAAGCTTTTGCTTTAGCTGCAGCTATTAGCCGTGGCGAAACTATCGCAAGATACACATGGCTTGACTGTTTAGCTGCAAACAAAATGTTAGCTGACGGTGTAACAGTTACAACAATGGATCCTAAAGATTTAGCAACAATCACTGCTACAGCTAAAAAAGTATATGAAGATGAAGCAGCAAAAAATCCTAATTTCAAATATGTTTATGATTCAATGAAAGCTTATCGTAAAGTAGTTGATCCATATCGTAAAATGTTAGGCGATTATGGTTGGGGTTTTGAGTCTGACGTGAATAAATAGGAAAAAGCATGAACTTTATTACTAAAATTACTAATTGCATAGATAATTTTACAAAATGGACTGGCTACCTATTTTCAACTATTTCATTAGTTACACTTGGTGTAATTGTACTTGAAGTATTTATGCGACGTGTTTTAAATAGTTCGCAGATTTGGTCACAGGACGTAATCATCATAAGCTTTGGTATCTATATCGCTTTAATCAGTGCATTTGGATTGCTAAGCAAGTCATTTGTTGCGGTTGATGTTGTTTTTGATAAATTTCCACCAATTGTGCAGCATATACTTAGTCTTGTAACTTATGGTGTGTTTTTCTACCCATTTGTATTTATGCTCTTGCCTGAAATGTATGGATTTTTCATGAATGCATATACTAATGGTGAGCTTGGGTATTCTGTGTGGCAACACCCAACTTGGCCTTTAAAGTTATCTTTATTTGTTGGGTTTTCACTTTTAGCTCTTCAGGGCACTTCAGAAATATTGAAACACGTAAATTTCGTTATTTCATATTTCACAAATAAAAATTCTAGCAACGAGGTCGAATAGATGATTAGTATTTTACAAGAACTCATTGTATACATTGCTACAACTTATGAACTCGATGCTCAGTCTTTAAGCGTATTATTAATTAGTTGCTTATTTGCCTTGATGGGTGCAGGCCTTATTTTAGGGCATAAGCTTGCTTTTGTTCTTGGTGGTACTGGTGTTGTAGTTGGGACTATTGCTTGGGGTGAATCCGGCATTTCAATTGCAATGACAAAGGTATATGACCAAATGCAAAGTTACTCCATGGTTGCTATTCCTATGTTTGTACTTATGGCAAACTTTTTGACTCACTCAAAGGTTGCTGACGGGCTATTTATGTCCATTAGGTACTTATTAGGACCTCTGCGTGGAGGACTTGGCTTAGCTGTTATTGTTGTATCAACTATTTTTGCGGCGACAACGGGTGTTGTTGGTGCTTCTGTTGTTACTATGGGTATGTTATCTGTGCCTGTGCTTTTAAAATGTGGTTATAACAAATCACTTACAGCAGGTATGGTTTGTGCTGGTGGTTCACTTGGTATTTTAATTCCACCATCTATCATGCTCGTTACAATGGCATCATATGCTGAAATTTCTGTTGGTAAATTATTCTTTGCTGCTCTTGTGCCAGGTTTATTATTATCCCTTGCATATGTTATCTATATTATGGTTGTATGTCATATTAAACCAGAATATGGCCCTGCGATGAGTGCTGAAGAACTTGCAGAAATGCCACTTCGAGACCGTATTATTGGCTCATTAATTAACTTAGTTCCACCGCTTTTATTGATTTTAGGCGTTCTTGGTTCTATCTTTACAGGTATTGCAACTCCAACTGAAGCTGCTGGTGTTGGCGCTTTAGTTGCACTTTTATTAGCCGTAGCTTACAGACAATTTAGCCTTAAAATGCTTTTTGATTCTTTAATTGATACTGCGAAAACGAGTGCTATGGTATTTGCAATTCTCTTTGGTGCGGCAGCATTTACTGGTATTTTCTTATCATTAAATGGTGACGTTGTTATTAAAGAGTTAATTACATCTATGGGAGTTGGTCCTTGGGGTGCATTAACAATTATGCTTGTTATTGTATTCTTTATGGGCATGTTCTTAGACTGGGCTGGTATTGTTATGATTGTTTTACCAATCTTCTTACCGCTCATGGATTCATTTGGCTTTGATAGACTTTGGATAGTTGGTGTTCTTGCAACTTTATTACAAACTTGCTTCATGACACCGCCATTTGGCTTTGCTCTTTTCTATATTAAAGGTATTGTACCACCAGAGGTTACAATCCAAGATATTTATAAAGGCGTAATTCCATTTGTTTTAATTGTTGTGTTTATCACATTCTTAACAATTATCTATCCACCGTTAATCACTGCCTTACCATCTGCTGTTGTTAATTAAATATTAATAACAAATAAAAAATAAGCCGTATAAGCAATTAAGTTTATACGGCTTTTTAATTATCACATGAAAGTGAAATAATTATTTCTTTTTAGCACCAGCCATTTGATGGCGTTTTTGCGCAGTAAGTTCAATTTTACGTAAGCGAATAGAAATAGGTGTAACCTCTACCATTTCATCTTCTTTAACAAAGTGCATTGCACGCTCAAGTGTCATAGCCTTAACTGGTGTTAAGATAACGTTTTCGTCCTTACCAGAAGCACGCATATTTGTTAATTTCTTTTCTTTAGTAGGGTTTACATCAATATCATTTTCACGGTTGTGCTCACCAATAATCATACCTTCATAAACAGGTTCACCAGCACGAACAAACATTTCACCACGAGGCTCTAAGTTAAATATCGCATAAGGAACAGCATTACCACCTCTATCAGCTACTAATGAACCAGTATAACGAGTCATAAACTCACCACGCCATTCTTCATAACCACTAAGAAGTGAGTTCATAATACCAGTTCCCTTAGTATCTGTTAAAAACTCATCTCTGTAACCAATTAAACCACGTGATGGGATTGAAAATTCTAAGCGAACACGACCAGTACCATTATTAATGCAGTTAAGCATGCGACCTTTGCGAAGTGCTAATTTTTCAGTAACAACACCCATAAATGCTTCATCACAGTCAATATGCACTGATTCGATTGGCTCCATTTTTTTTCCATCAATTTCTTTCATGATAACTTCTGGTCTGCCAACTCCAAGCTCAAAGCCTTCTCTGCGCATAGTTTCAATAATGATTGCAAGCTGGAATTCACCACGTCCTTTAACGATAAAGCTTTCATTATCTTGATTTTCAACTTTAATTGCTACGTTACTAAGAGTTTCACGCTCTAAACGCTCTAATATTTTACGTGATTGAACAAATTTACCCTCTCTACCTGCAAGAGGTGAGGTATTGATTGTAAATTTAGCTGCAACTGTTGGCTCATCAACATGAATACGAGGGAGCGCACGAGGAGCTTTGCTTGTGCAAATAGTATCGCCAATTGTAACATTTTCAACACCAGCAATAACAATAATATCACCAGGTTCAGCAACTTCAATATCTGCCAATTGCAAGCCTTTGTATGCTTGTAATTTTGTAACCTTAAGCGGTGTTGTTGATTTTTCACCTAGGCAAACTAATTGCTCTCTAGCTTGAACACTACCATGCATAACACGACCAACTGCTAAACGACCAACATAGTCAGAATAATCAAGGTCAGCAACAAGCATTTGGAAAGGCTCTTCATCATCATGCTTTGGCGGATCAATATGCTTTAAAATAGTTTCAAACAATGGGCTTAAATCTTTTTGCTCATCATCAATCTTGTGCATTGCAACACCATCACGTCCAATAGCGTAAAGAACCGGGAATTCAAGTTGTTCTTCTGTAGCATCAAGGTCAATAAACAGATCATAAACTTCATTTAAAACTTCGTCAGCTCTGGCGTCTTTACGGTCAATTTTGTTTACTACAACAATAACTGGTAGCTTTGCTTCCAATGTTTTACGCAGTACAAATCGAGTTTGCGGAAGCGGACCTTCCGAAGCATCTACTAATAAAATAGCACCTGTTGCCATAGAAAGAGCACGCTCAACCTCACCACCAAAATCAGCATGGCCTGGGGTATCAATAATGTTAATTTTAACATCATTCCATGAAACAGCACAGTTCTTAGCTGCAATGGTAATACCACGCTCACGCTCAAGATCCATACTGTCCATAATTCTATCATCAATTTTTTGATCTTCTCTGAAAATCCCACTTTGCCTAAACAACGCATCAACCAATGTGGTTTTACCATGGTCAACGTGTGCAATAATCGCAATATTGCGAATCAAATCATTTGTAGTCAGACTCAAAACATGTCTCCGTTATGCTTGTATTTATAAATTAAAAAATTTAATAGCAATTTAATATTTGAAGTGTTAAACAATAGACAGAAAATAAAATTTAGTGCCAAAAAGATAATATCTATCTTTTCAAATTTTGCAAATTCTTTATACCATAGAAACAAATATTTTGCCACATATAAAATAACATGTATTATCAATGTGTTATATTTTTTACCTTTAAAATTCTTGCATAAAGTATAAAACTATGTAAGAATAATCATGCGTACTGTGTATGTAGACTACAAAAAAGGTGAAAACATGAAAACCAAAATACTTGCAACTATTGGACCAGCGTCTAATTCCCGTGAAAAATTAAGTAGCTTAATTGAAGCTGGAGTTAGATTATTTAGATTAAACTTTTCACATGGCGATAGCTCAATGTTCGTTGATTTGATTGCATTAATTCGTGAACTTGAAGATGCATATAAAGTGCCATTAACAATTTTGCAAGACTTATCTGGACCAAAAATCAGAATATCAAACCTAAAAGACGATGCAACCTTAGAAATTACTCAAGGCGACACTTTACTTTTAGGACCAACAGAAAAATATAGTGATGAATATCCTTATATTCCATTTGATCATGACCATATTTTTAATACACTTGAAGTTGGTGACCGCTTAGTTTTAGCTGATGGCACCTTACAATTTAAGGTAAAAGCTGCTCGTGAAGACGGGCTTTTTGAGCTTGAAGCACACAATTCAGGCATTGTTACCTCTCGCAAGGGCTTAGCTCTTCCTGGTAAATCAATCAATGTTCCTGCCTTGACTGAAAAAGATAAAAAAGATTTAAGAGACGGTCTTGATCTAGGTGTTGATGCTGTTGCATTATCATTTGTTCAAACACCTGAAGACATTAAAGAAGCTAAAGCAATTATTCGTGAACATGGTACTCGTGATATTCCTGTTGTTGCAAAGCTTGAAAGACGTAATGCTGTTGAGCGTTTAGATGCTATTTTAAAAGAAGTTGATATTGTTATGGTTGCTCGTGGTGACCTTGGTGTTGAATGTCCACTTTCTGAACTGCCAACAATGCAAAAACGTATTATTCGTGCATGTAACCAAGCTTCAAAGCCTGTTATTGTTGCAACACAAATGCTTTTATCAATGGTTAACAGTCCATCTCCGACTAGAGCTGAAACAACTGACGTTGCTAATGCTGTATTAGACGGTGCTGATTGTGTTATGCTTTCTGAAGAAACTGCAATGGGTAAATTCCCTGTTGAAACAGTTCGCTTTATGAATGAAATTACAACTAAAGCTGAAGAATTAATGCTCGAAACTCAAGAGCTTAGAAGACCAACAACTGAAAGCAATGCTTCTGAATTCTTAGCATACTCTGCTTGTCTTTTAGCTGAAAAAACAGCTTCAAAAGCTCTAGTTGCTCACAGTATGAGTGGTTCTGCGGCTCGTGTTTTATCCGCTCGTAAACCAGGACAACCTATTTATGTTTTAACTCCAGATAAGGTTTCATTAAAAGCTCTTAACTTCTCTTGGGGTGTTATTCCACAAATGGTTGCTGAAGATTGCAATGCTGGTCACCTTGCTAGAGCAGAAGACTTTATCGCTGCCTCTGGCATGTTTAGCGAAGGCGATGACATTGTTATTACTGCTGGTGAACCAACTTCAGCTAAAATACAAGCTAAAGGTACTAACTTAGTTAAAATTTATAGGAAGTAAAGAATGGCTGCCTTGCGTAAATTAAAAGTTCCTGAAAATATCTCTGAGGAATACTACCAAATCAATGCTGAAATACTTGGTAGTTTTCCTAAGTTTCGCTTGCCGATTGATTTATTTATTTTTAGGGAGGATATTAAGCAATTATATCCTTACTCTCGTAAAAATCAGCGTCTTACAGACCAGCAAGTGGAAGAAATTCCTAAACTTTGTGGCGACGAAATGCTATTTGTTTCACGAGCAGATCACCCGATTTACTCTGAACATATTGCAAAGCAAGTAGACTTAGTACTAGTTGATCCAAATTTAACAGAAAGTGAAAAAGCTGATATTTTTATCAAAGCTTTAGCACTGCGTTTAACTAACTTCTTTGATCAACCTGTTCTGCCTGTTTTTGAGTTGTTATATAGAGATGTTTTATGCTTTACCCAGTACATATGGGAAGACAAGCACAAAATTAAATTATTTATGCGTAGGCTTAGCTTTGAAAATTCTTTAATTGACCACTCCTTGAATACTTTATTTGTGGGTGTTTGGTTGTTTTTAAACGCTTATGCAAGTGCTGACTTTAAAAGACGCCAGCTTGACCGTAGTGCAATTAGTTTGATTTTGCACGACTTAGGTATGACAAAAATACCTCCATTTATCTTAAATAAATCTGCAAAGCTAAAACCAGACGAAAAAGATAAGGTTATCTTGCACCCACTTGTTGGTATGAAATCAGTTCAAAAAATTGAGCTTGGTTTTGAAGAATTGCAACAAGCAATTATGGAACACCATGAAAGGCTTGACGGTAGTGGATATCCGCAAAGAACCAAAGAAATCAGCAAATTTGGGGCATTAGTTGCTGTAGCAGATTCTTTTTCTGCAATTATTAGTGCGAGAATGTATAGCCAAGCAAAAACTCCTAAAGAAGCTGCGGCTGAACTTGCTAGTAACAAAGGATATGATTCCAAATATACATCTGCACTTAACCAGGCTTATTTTACTGGTGCTTTTGATACGCCACAAAGCTCTAAATAAGAGCTATAAATTTTGAACTAGATTTAACGTAAAAGTCTTTTTGTTTTAAACAAAAAGGCTTTTACATTCTAAGGAATAAAAATGAAAATTGGAAAATTAATTAACGATTCAGAAAAAGCATTTTACTCTCTTGAGTTTTTTCCTCCTAAAAACCAAGATACTTTAGAAAATTTTTATGATGTTGTTGATAAATTACAAGCAATAGACCCTTTATTTATGTCAGTGACTTATGGTGCTGGTGGATCTAATCAAGATGGTAGCTTACAAGTTGTGACAGAGCTTAACCAAAGATTTTCTTGTGAAATTATGGCACACTTAACTTGTATTGGTGCGACAAATGCTTATATTAAAGAGTATGTTGAAAAATTACAAAAAGTTGGAGTAGAAAATATTTTGGCTTTGCGTGGTGATGTTCCAACAGGGCAAGAAGAAAGCTTTAAAGAAGAACAAGAAAAAAGCAACTTCAAATATGCTAGCGACTTAGTACACTTTGTCAAAAAAAGCTTTCCAAGCGCTGGAATTGCTGTTGCTGGATACCCTGCTCCGCACCCTGAATCACCTTCATTTGCTAGTGACTGGCGTTATACAGTTGCTAAAATAAGAGAAGGCGCAGATTTTGTTGTGACACAAATGTTTTTTGATGTTCGAGAATATTTTTCATTTGTAGATAGGCTTAGCGATATGGGAGTTAGCACTCCAATTATCCCTGGAATATTGCCAGTTCAAAGCTTTGACTCTTTACGTAGAGTTTTATCCATGAGTGGTGCTAATATCCCTGGTAAATTATATTTAGACATGGAAGAAGCCTATAAAACTGGCGGCAACCAAGCAGTTAAAGAAGCAGGTATTAAGTTTGCTGTTAAGCAAATTCGTACTTTGATAGATAATGGCGCACCAGGTATTCACCTTTACACCCTAAACCAAGCTTCAACATGTTTGCAAATAGTTGAAGAAGTCGGCGCATTATAATTTTCTTGATATTTTTACTTTTTATGTGTATCAAGTAATTATAACACTTTATTTTTAAGAAATTATTTTAGGAGTTGGATTAATGAAAATCTTAAAAAGCTTATTACCAATTTTGTTTGTGCTACTTGCTGTACCTATGCAAGCATTAGCAGCTGGCTCAGAGTTTGACCTTGATGGTTCAAAGCTCTCAATCATGTGGGTAGTCCCATTTGTATGTCTTTTATTATCCATTGCAATTATGCCACTAGCTGCTCCGCATTTCTGGCATCATAACTTTGGTAAAATTGCTGGATTTTGGGCTCTTTGTTTTTTAGTGCCTTGTGCTATCCAGTTTGGATTTTCTTTAGCTGTTTATCAATTAATTCACGTTTTAATCCTTGAATACATTCCATTTTTACTTATGCTTTTTGCATTGTTTACAGTTGCTGGTGGTATTCGTTTAACAGGTGAGCTAGTTGGTACTCCTAAGGTTAACGTAGCTATTTTAGCAATTGGTACTATATTAGCAAGTTGGATGGGTACAACAGGTGCTGCAATGCTCTTAATTCGTCCACTTTTACGTGCTAATGCTCACCGTAAGTATAAAGTTCACTCAGTTGTGTTCTTTATTTTCTTGGTTGCTAATATTGGTGGTTCTTTAACTCCTCTTGGTGACCCGCCATTATTCTTAGGCTTCTTAAAGGGTGTTAGCTTTTTCTGGACAACAGGCGCTTTACTTGGCATGACTGCATTATTAGCCGCTATTTTACTTGCAGTTTACTTTGCTATTGATAGCGTACTTTTCAAAAAAGAAGGCTCACCGATTCCGCCAAAGCAAGCTGGCGAAGCTGATACAAAATTAGGCGTTGAAGGTAAAGTGAACTTTATTCTTTTAGCTTGTGTAGTTGCTTCTGTTTTAATGTCAGGTATGTGGAAGCCAGGTATTTCATTTAGTGTTTATGGTACTTACTATGAATTACAAAACTTAACTCGTGACCTTTTAATGATAGCTATTGCTTTTGCATCTCTTAAGCTTACAAATGCTGAAAGTCGCCGCTTAAATGGCTTTAACTGGGCACCAATCGAGGAAGTTGGCAAATTATTTATCGGTATCTTCATTAGTATGCTCCCTGCTATCGCTATTTTAAAGGCTGGCGATAAAGGCGTTTTAGCTCCTGTTATTAACATGGTAACTGAAAATGGACAGCCTGTAGACTCTATGTATTTCTGGTTAACTGGTATTTTATCTGCATTCTTAGATAATGCTCCTACTTACGTTGTATTCTTTAATACTGCAGGTGGTGACGCTGTTCAGTTGATGACTACATGGGCAGGTACGCTTACAGCTATTTCTGCTGGTGCTGTTTTCATGGGTGCTGTTACCTATATTGGTAATGCTCCTAACTTTATGGTACGTGCGATTGCTGAAGACCAAGGCGTTCAAATGCCTAGTTTCTTTGGTTATGTTCTTTGGTCCGTGGGTATTTTATTCCCATGTTTCGGACTTCTTACCTTATTATTCTTTATATAACAAATGTTTAAAATTTCTAAATATATTGCTGCAGAGCAAAAGAAAATTGAACAACATCTCCAGGTGGCACTTTCCCAAATGCCACCTGGGGCTAAACCTGTAGCTGAGCATATTATTTGTGCTAATGGTAAAAGACTTCGACCATTGCTAGTCATTTTGATGTCTAGCCTTTTTAATTATAAAGAACAAGAAGTTTATGATGTTGCCATTGCACTTGAAATTTTGCATGCTGCAACTTTGCTACACGATGATGTTATTGACCATGCACAAACTAGACGCAAAAAACCTACTAGTCACACTATTTTTGGTACTACAAAAACAATTTTAAGTGGTGACGCTATGGTTGCACGTTGCTTAAGCATAGTTGCAAAGCATGAAAATTCTAAGGTAATCACGTCTGTTTCTAGAATGGTTGAGCACACTTCAACAGGGCAAATACTAGAAATTGACAATAAGGCTAAATTACACGATAATTTGGACACTTACTACGAAACAATACGTGGTAAAACAGCTCATATGCTTGCATGTGCTTGTGAACTTGGCGTTATGTTAGCCAAGCAAGAGGATACAACCATCAAACATGCCTTTGATTTTGGTTTGAATATTGGAATGGCTTTTCAAATTGCTGATGACGCACTTGATTTTACAAGCTCACAAAAAACTGGTAAGCCAGAGGGTGGTGACCTAAAAGAAGCTAAGTTCACACCGCCAATTTTTTATTACTATAATTCTCTATCAAGTGAAGCTAAAAAAGAATTTAAAGCAAAATTTGAAAGTGAAAGTTTTGATGACGCTGAAACAATTGAAATTTCAAAACAAATTAGAGAATTAAAGTTTGATCTTAAAACAAAAGAATTAGCTGATTCTTATTTAAGCGAAGCTTATAATAATTTAAAAGCTTTTGCAAAAGATGATAAGAAAGTTGAAGCAAAATTATTACATGAAGTAATTGACTACATTAAAAACCGTGAATCTTAATTTTTATTTCAACTAAACATATAAAAAACACAGCCTGAGGGATTTATGTTACACCGTATTGAAACCAGAGTTTTTCCACATTTGGATGATACTGTTGGCTATAGAACAAAACACCATATTAAAGCATCACTAAACATTGATGTAGAAAATGTTCGCATTGTAAAAGTTTTTACAATTGAGGGCATTGATGAAAAAGAAGCTCAAAAAATACTTTCAGAAGCAGCTCTTCACGATCCTGTTTTACAAGAAGCATCACTTTCAAGCATAGAGGCAAGTAATGTTTCATGGTTGCTTGAGGTTGGCTTTAAGCCTGGCGTAACCGATAATGAAGGTCGCACTGCTCGTGATACTGTTGCGCTTGTACTTGGAAAAGACAAAGAAAGCATAAATGTCTATACATCAATGCAGTACCGCATTTATGGTGATATTTCAAAAGAAACAATTACTCACATTGCTAAAGATTTACTTGCGAATGAACTTATTCAACGCTTTGAAATTTTAAGCTTAGAAGAATGGAAAAAGTCAGGCTTTAGCGCAAAACCAGCTAAAGTAACAGGTATTGCAAGCGATGAAGTAAATATTGTTCCACTTAGTGAAATGAGCGATGAAGAGTTAATTAAATTTAGCCAAGACAATACCTTGTCTCTTTCACTATCAGAAATGCACACTGTTCGTAATTATTTCTTACGCCCTGATAATATTGAACAACGTAAAAAAGTTGGCTTACCTGCAAATCCAACTGACGCTGAAATTGAAGTTTTAGCTCAAACTTGGTCAGAGCATTGTAAGCATAAAATATTTGCAGCTGAAATTGACTATACTGATGAAAAAGGCAACAAGCAAACTATTGATAGTCTTTACAAAACTTTTATTTTAAATTCCACTAAAGACATTCGTGCAGAACTTGGTGAAAAGGACTTTTGCCGTTCAGTATTTAAAGACAATGCAGGCGTTGTGGCATTTGATGAAAATTACGATATTTGCATTAAAGTTGAAACACATAACAGCCCATCAGCTCTTGACCCATACGGCGGTGCTCTTACAGGTATTGTTGGTGTTAACCGTGATGCAATGGGGACAGGTCTTGGTGGTGACTTAGTATGTAACACTGACGTTTTCTGTTTTGCATCACCTTTTTATGAGGGAGAACTTCCTCCTCGTCTTTTACACCCACGTCGTGTGCTTGAGGGTGTTCGCGAAGGCGTTGAACATGGTGGTAATAAGTCCGGTGTACCAACTGTTAATGGTTCATTAGTCTTTGATGAGAGATTTTTAGGTAAACCTCTTGTTTATTGCGGAACTGTTGGTTTAATTCCACATAAAATTAATGGCAAATTAGGCTATGAAAAGCAAGCTAATGTTGGCGATGCAATTATCATGGTTGGTGGTCGTATTGGCAAAGATGGTATCCATGGTGCAACTTTTTCTTCTGAAGAATTACACCAAGAATCACCTTCAACTGCTGTTCAAATTGGTGACCCAATTACTCAACGTAAGGCTTATGATTTTATCTTAAAAGCTCGTGACCTTGGGCTTTATAGCACAATTACTGATAATGGTGCTGGTGGTTTATCTTCATCTGTTGGTGAAATGGCTGAAGATACTGGCGGTTGTAAATTAAATTTAGCCCTTGCCCCATTAAAGTATGACGGCTTAAAACCGTGGGAAATTTTATTGTCAGAAGCACAAGAGCGTATGACTTTAGCAGTTCCACAAGAAAATTTAGAAGAATTTTTAGCCCTTGCTAAGCATATGGACGTTGAAGCGTCTTATCTTGGTGAATATACTGATTCTGGCTATTTCCATATTACTTATAACGATAAAATAGTTGCTTATATGGAAATGGATTTTATGCATAAAGGTCTTCCACAAATGCAACTAAAAGCTAAATGGAAAGAAGTACCTACAGTTAAGCAAGATGAGATCAAAATTGATGACCAAGCTCAAATGCTTAAAACAATGCTTGGACGCTTAAATATTTGTAGTAAAGAATATATTATTCGCCAATATGACCATGAAGTTAAAGCTGGTAGCGTAATTAAACCGCTTGTTGGTGTAATGCAAGATGCTCCTGCTGATGCTGGTGTTATGCGCCCTGTTCTTTCTACTGATACTGGTATTGTTGTAAGTCACGGCATTTGCCCTAAGTTCAGCGATTATGATACTTATTTGATGATGCAAAATGCTGTTGATGAAGCTATCCGTAATGCTGTTGCAGTTGGTGCAAATCCGAAGCGCATGGCTGGTGTAGATAACTTCTGCTGGTGTGACCCTGTTCAATCAGAAAAAACACCTGATGGTGAATTTAAACTTGCTCAATTAGTGCGTGCTTGCCAAGCATTAGACGATAGTTGCCGTAAATTCATGGTACCGTGTGTATCTGGTAAAGACTCTATGAAAAACGATTATACTGGTGGTGGTCGCAAAATTTCTATTCCACCAACTGTATTATTCAGCGTGCTTGCAATTATTGACGATGTTAACTTAGCGGTAAGTAGTGACTTCAAAGAAGCAGACGAAGCTATTTATGTTTTAGGCGTAACTCGCAATGAAATGTTTGGCTCTGAGCTTTGTTCTGAACTTAATATTAAGGGTGCAAAAGCTCCTATTGTTGAAGTTGAAAAAGCAGCTAAACTATATGAAAATGTGCATGCTGCAATGCAAAAATCATTAATTACTTCATGCCACGACTTATCAGACGGCGGGCTTGTGCTTGCTATTGCTGAAAGCTGTATTGGTGCTAGACTTGGAGCTGATATTGAGCTTGCAAATGTACCATGTGATGAAAAATTAGAGCTTGCAGAAATCATGTATAGTGAAAGTGCTAGCCGTTTTATTGTTACTGTAAAAGCTGAAAATCAAAACGAGTTTGAAAAAGCAATGAATGGTAATGTTTTTGCAAAAATCGGTAAAGTTGTAAATTCTGATACCTTAAATATTAATTATAACAATGAAAAAGTGTTAAGTGAAAAAGTTGAAGCTTTAGCTGATTCTTTTAAAGCCACTTTAAATTGGTAATAAAAACTAACGCCGAAAAATTGTTTTTACAAAATATTAATAATTTTTCGGCATTTTAAATTATATGCGTATTATACAAGTTGTTAATGTAAGATGGTTCAATGCCACTGCTTGGTATGGAGTTGAGCTTGCTAGATTATTTACTAAGTATGGTCATGAATGCTTAGTGTTAGGGCTAGAAGGTTCTCCACCACTTGAAAAAGCCAAAGAGCTAGGCTTAGATTGCATTGCCTTACCACTCAATACAAAATTTAATCAGCTTTCACTTTATAGAAGCTTATCAAAAGTTATTAAGGATTTTAAACCTGATATTGTAAACTGTCACCGTGGTGAGAGTTTTTTACTTTGGTCGCTTCTTAAAAAAGTTCATAAGTTTGCGCTTGTTCGCACTCGTGGTGACCAAAGGTTACCAAAGGCAAATTTAGTCAATCTTTATTTACATAAAAAGACTGATGCTATCGTTGCAACTAATTCGAAAATGGCAAAACATTTTGTCACTAAGATGAAGATAAAAAAAACAAATGTTCACACTATCTATGGTGGTGTTGCAACTTGCATTTTTAGATTTGATGAGGAAGAGCGCAAAAAAATCAGAGCAAAGTTAAAATATGAAGATAATGACTTTGTTATTGGATTGTTAGGTCGCTTTGATAAGGTAAAGGGTCAAAAAGAATGTATTGAAGCCGTTTCAAAATTGGTAAAACAAGGCTTCAATGTGAAGCTTCTTTTGCTGGGCTTTGCTAGCGCAACAAGCCTTGATGAAGTAAAAAGTTGGATAGAAAAAGAGGGTATTAAGGCACAGGTGCAAATCACAGGCAAAGTTGATAATGTTCCATCTTATCTAAGTGCTATTGATTTGGGCGTTGTAAGCTCTTTATATTCTGAAACAATTGCAAGGGCTGCTCTTGAAATCATGTCTTGTGATCGTCCGCTTATTTCAACAAATGTTGGAGTCATGCCAGATTTATTACCACATGATGCACTCTGTGAGCCAGGCAATGTCGACGAGCTTGCCAACTTAATACAAAAATCAATTGAAGATAAAGATTGGCTTGAAGAAATTCGTTATGCCAACAATGAAATGATGAAAAATTTGGATACCCAATATTTTTATGAGCAAACAAATGAAGTTTATAAAAGTATCATAAAAAAATAAAATAAATAATACAATTTAAATTAAATACTGATAAACTTGACAATATATTTTGCATAAGACATTATAGAGAGATGTTTTTTTGCTGGAGGCACTACTAATGAGTGATTATAAAAAGACTTTAAATTTACCACAAACTTCATTTCCTATGCGTGCGAATTTAGCACAAAAGGAACCAGATTATATTAAAAATTGGGATAGCCAAAATATTTATGGTGCAATGTTAGATGCTTCTGGTCAACAGGGGACTTATGTTTTACATGATGGACCTCCCTATGCTAATGGGCATATTCACCTTGGTACTGCATTAAATAAAATTTTAAAAGATATTATTGTTAAATCTCGTAACATGCAAGGCTTTAAAGCTGAGTATGTGCCTGGTTGGGACTGTCACGGCTTGCCAATTGAGCTAAAAGTTGAGCATGAACTTGGCGAAAAGAAAAAATCAATGCCAGTTCACTCTGTTCGTAAAGCTTGTCGTAAATATGCTCAAAAATTCTTAGATATACAGCGTAAAGAGTTTAAACGCCTTGGAATCTTTGGCGTGTGGGAAGATCCATATATGACAATGGCACCAAGTTATGAATCAGCAACAGCAGCAGAACTTGCGACATTTGTTGAAAGAGGTAGCGTTGTACGTAATAAAAAACCTATTTACTGGTGTAATTCTTGTCAGACAGCTTTAGCTGAAGCAGAAGTTGAGTATGAAGATCATAGCTCTCCATCTGTATATGTACGCTTTCCTTTAAATGACGATAAATTAAAAGATATTTTCTCAGAAGCTGACCCAAGCCGTGCTTATGTTGTTATTTGGACAACAACTCCTTGGACACTTCCTAACAATATGGGCGTTGCGCTTAATGCTAATTTTGAATATTCACTAGTTGAATATAACAATGCACAATATATATTAGCAACTGAATTAGTTGAAAAATGTGCTAAAATATTTGGCTGGGAAAATTATAATATAATTGGAACTACAACTGGTGATAAATTTGATAGATTGAAAGCAAAGCACCCGTTTTATAACCGTGAATCCTTAGTTGTTTTAGGTGATCACGTTAGTCTTGAAGCTGGTACTGGTTGTGTTCATACTGCTCCTGGTCACGGTCGTGAGGACTACGAAGTTGGCTTAAAATATGGGCTTGAGGTATATTCACCACTCAACGATCAAGGACAATACTTAGAAATCGTAGAATTTTTTGCTGGCAAAGAAGTTTTTGAAGCGAACCCATTAGTTATCGAAAAATTAAAAGAAGTTGGTAATCTTCTTTATCGTGAAGATATTAGCCATTCATACCCACACTGCTGGCGTTGCAAAAGCCCTGTTATTTTTAGAGCTACAACCCAGTGGTTTATTAGCATGGATAAAACAGGACTTCGTGAAGAAGCATTGAAGACAATTCGTAATAATGTGCAGTGGATTCCAACTTGGGGCGAAGACCGCATCTTTAATATGGTTGAATCACGTCCTGACTGGTGTATTTCTCGCCAAAGATTATGGGGCGTGCCAATTTTAGCTCTGATTTGTGAAGATTGTGATGAAGCTTGGAATGATCCTACTTGGATGCGTGACATTGCCTCTCGCTTTGCAAAGCACCCTACTGGTTGTGACTATTGGTATGAAACAGACTTATCAGAAATCGTTCCACAGGATTTAAAATGTAAAAAATGTGGTGGAGTTCACTTTAAAAAAGAAACTGATATTTTAGATGTTTGGTTTGATTCTGGCACAAGCTATGCGGCAGTAGTTGAGCAACGTAAGGAGCTAAGCTTCCCTGCTGATATGTACTTAGAGGGTTCTGACCAGCACCGTGGTTGGTTCCATTCATCACTCTTGGCCTCAGTAGGAACTCGCAATGTTGCACCTTATAAGGCAGTTCTAACCCATGGTTATGTTGTTGATGGTGATGGACGCAAAATGTCAAAATCACTTGGCAATGGTATGGAGCCTAACGAGGTTATAAATAAATTTGGTGCTGAGATCTTACGTCTTTGGGTTTCTTCTGTTGATTACCGTGAAGACATTCGTATTTCAGATGAAATTTTAAATCGCTTAGTTGATGCATACCGCCGTATCCGCAATACTTGCCGCTATTTACTTGGAAATATTTGCGATATAAGCCTAGAACAACTTTTACCATTAAATGAACTTGATCCGCTCGATAAATATGCTCTTGATATTGTTGCAAGAAATCATTTGAAAACAAAAGATGCATATTTAAACTATGAGTTCCATAAAATGTATCATAGTTTGCATAATCTTTGTGTAACTGATTTATCTGCATTTTATTTAGATATTTTAAAAGATAGATTATACTCATCTGGTCAAAACGACAAAATACGTCGTTCTGCTCAGACAGCACTTTATCACATTTTGCTTATGCTACTTAGAGATATGGCTCCAGTGCTTAGCTTTACAGCGGAAGAAGTATTTAAGAGTATTCCAGAAGCACTACGTGGAGAATTAAAGAGTGTGTTTGAACTTCAAAATATTCAGGCGCAAGATTATTTCTTAAGTGAAAAAGAACTTAGCGATTGGGAACTTATTAATAATTTACGCAATGACTTGACTAAAGCAATTGAACCTCTAAGAAAGGCTGGTGAAATTGGTCATGCTCTTGATACTAGGGTAACTGCTTATACTGATGCTAAGACTAAAGAAATTTTAAGCACTATTGGCACTGATTTGCGTGCTACTCTTATTGTTTCGCAGTTTATAGTTGATGATATTGCAAATGCACCAACTGACGCAATTGCAAATGAAGATGCAAGCCTTAAATTTAGACTTGAAAAAGCTTATGGTGTAAAATGTGAAAGATGCTGGATTTACACAGAAGAAGCAGGAACTGATCCTAGTTATCCTGATTTATGTCCTCGTTGTACAAGCGTTATGCAAGGTATGAAGAGTGAGGGATAATCGCTTTAAAATTGCATTTAGCATTGCTTTGGCGTTCATTGTTTTAGATCAAATAACTAAATATGTTATTAACTTGACAATACCACGCCAAGCAAGCATAAATGTAATTGACGGTTTCTTTAATTTAGTAAATATAAGAAATCGTGGTGCAGCATTTGGATTTTTGAATAATCCTGATATTGAATGGCAATTTTGGCTATTTTTAGTAGCAGGAGTTGTTGCTATTGTTGCAATTATTTGGATTTTAAATGATGCAAAAAACACTTTGCTTTCAACGCTTGGGCTTGGGTCTATCTTAGGCGGAGCAATTGGCAATATGATTGATAGAGTAAGAATGCGTGAAGTTGTTGACTTTCTAGACTTTCATATTGGAACATGGCATTGGCCTGCGTTTAACGTCGCAGATATTGCTATTTGCATTGGTGCTTTTTTAGTGATTTATTCTATGTGGAAAGAGGAAAAAGCGTGAGTATTTTTGATTTAAATCTCGGGCAGTCATTGATTGTTTTTGCTCCTGCATTAATTAATTTAATTGCCTTAGTTCATATAATAAAACGCAAGGATATTGAGCCAAACAAGCGTATAATTTGGTTTGTTGCTTGTATGTTCATTCCTCTAATTACCGGTATTATATATTTTAGTTCTTATTTTTTACGGCGTAAAAAAACTTAGGAGAAAACAATGAAAAAATTATCTGTTTTAGCCGCTGTGCTGTTACTAAGTGCTTGCGTGCAAAATAATCAAACTCAAACCCTTCAAAATCGTGTTGCTCAACAAGATCAACAAATACAACAATTAAATGCTCAACTTTCAGGTGTTCAACCTGCTCAAGCCGACACTTGGGCGCAAGTTCAAACCATGCGACAAGAAATGGCAACCATGAAAGGGCAAATTGATAACTTTAATAATGCAACGGCATCAGTTGGTGGCTTAAACGCTTTAGCAGATAAAATTGCAAGACAAGATGCTGCGCTTCGCTTAATTGAAACACAATTTGGCTTAAAGTTAAACCTTGGTGAGCCAATTACAGCTATTCCTGCTACAGGCCTGGCAACTGGCATGACAACAGGAATTAATGGTAGTGGCTATGCAAATACTAACCCGTATAATAATGCACCACAAGCCGTAGCACCGCAAGCAGCTCAACAAGTGCAACCAGTACAACAACCAGCTCCAGCTGCAAGCACTGATGTTGCTCAAGTTTTGTACGATTCAGGGTATAGGTACTTTACAGGTCGCCAGTACAATGAAGCATTAAATGCTTTTACTGACTTCACAAAAACTTATTCAAAACATACTTTAGCTGGTAATGCGTGGTTCTGGAAAGCGGAGTCAAATTATCAATTAAAAAATTATTCAAACGCAGCTTTAGATTATGATGTGGTTATTAATAAATATCCAAAAAATAGCAAAGTACCGAGTGCATATTTAAAGCAAGCAATGTGTTTTATTGAGGCTAAGAAAAAGGATGTTGCTAGATACCGCTTAGATGATTTAATTAAAAAATTCCCTAAATCAGCGGAAGCAACAAGAGCAAAACAATTATTAAAAGAAATAAAGTAGAAAACTATGACAAAAAATGAAGGCTACAAACGTAATATCTTGCTAAATTTTCCACCAGAATTATCTGGTAAACCTGCTGTATGTAATTTAGTAAGATTATTTGACTTGGACTTTGCAATTTTGCAAGCAAGAATTACTCCTCGTCATGAGGGCGAAATGACTTTACAATTAATTGGTTCACCATCAGCTTGTGACCAAGGAATTAAATATTTAAAAGAGCGTGGAATTTCTGTTTCATCTCTTGGGCAACGTGTTTGGCATGATCAAGATACTTGTATGCATTGTGGCACATGTACTGCGCTTTGTCCTGTCGATGCGATAAAGATAGATACTGAATCAAGACTTTTAGTTTTTAATAGTGAAAAATGTACTGCTTGCTCACTTTGCTTTAAAATTTGTCCTGTTAAGGCAATGCAAATTGAGCCATCTTTAGAAGTTAAACTCCAAGATTAAAGGAGAGAAAAATGTCTAGTTTACAAGAAGATTTATTACGCCAAACAATGGAGCAAGTTACTAAAACGCTAACAAAAGACTTGCAAGACTTTTTAAAAGATTCCATTGAAAAACATGTTGATAAAAGCATAGACAAGGTTTTTACAAAAACTGAATTTTATCGTCGTGTGAGCGAAGATATGCGTAATGGGCTTAAAGGTATTTACAAAAAAATTAATACCATGTCAGGTAAAGATGAAGAAGCCCCTACCATGGATAGAAGTAGCGCTCAAAAGTTATTCCATGAAGCTTCAGAACAATTAAACACTGTTTTAAAGCAAACTGAGCAAGCAACAGAAGAAATTATTACTATTGTTGAGAAACATCTTGATAAACATTTTTCTGTAGTAAACACCTTAAAAGAACTTTTAGACGAAACAGACATTGAAAATAACGTAAGAGTTGAGTGGTTGCAAAAGTATCAAGAGTCGCTTAATGAAGACTTAAACGGACTTATGCTTTCGCTTAGCTTTCAAGACTTAACAGGTCAAAGAATTAAAAAAGCTGTAAAAGCTTTAGAGGAAATTGAATCAACTGTTGTTGAGCTTTACTTATCCTCTGGTCTTTTAATTCAGGCTTATGAAGAAGATCCTGGTAAAGATATAGAAAAATTAGAAAGTGAAGCAAAACTAACTGTTGAAAGCTTAAAGAAAGAAGTTGTTAATTCTAAATTAAGCGGTCCTGGTGATGGCGTTTCACAAAAAAATATTGACGAGCTTATGTCTGAACTTGGTATGTAAAATTTAAATTAGGCTAAGATTTAATTCTTAGCCTAATTTTTATCATTTACACTGCATCAATGCTACTTTATAATTGTTTAAGTTGATGTCAGCTTAAATTGCTATATTATCAATTTTAATATTCAAAAAACTTTAAATCTTTGAGTTAGCTTGTGAATTATCAAAAAACATTAGAACATCTAAAAAGCAAAAATAAGAATATTATTGAAATTGGGCGTAGTGGGCTAGCTACTGCTGCTCACTTAGCTGTTGATATTGTAAATGAAAACAAGCCTATTGTTATTATTGCCAAAAATAGAGATGAAATAAGTACCTTGCGCTCATTGATAAATCTATTTACACCTGAAATATCTAGCGGTGGTGAAAAATTACATATTCCTCGCCATGAACGCACTTGGACTATTTTACAATCATTTTCACCACAAATGATAACTCGTGATGCTTGGGCTAATCGTCTAGCATCATTATATGCTCTAAGGCATGGGCTTTCACGTGCTGTGCTTTTAAGTGCTGATAATTTTATCATGCGCCATATTCCACTTGATTTTTTCACTAATCAAGAAATTACTCTTAAAAAAAATGAAGAACTTTCACCTGACACACTTATTGAGCAATGTATATCCTGGGGCTATAAACGTGTTAGTATGGTTAGTGCTTATGGTGAATTAGCTAGAAGAGGTGATATTTTAGATATTTTCCCGCCTGGCTATGAAAAAGCTGTACGCATTGAATTTTTTGGTGATTTTATTGAAGAAATAAGATTATTTGATCCAAATACACAGCGTTCTATAAATGATTTAGATGAAGCAACTATTTTAACAGTTAATCCTGTACGCCAAGATAAAATAAGTCAAAAAAAAATAATTCAACATATTGAAACCTTATTCCAACAAGGCAGAATTTCAGAGTTTGAACAAAATATTCTTATGCGTGAACTTAGCAAAGCAGATAATAGGCTTTTACCTGCTTTATGCTATGAGAATTCAACAACAATTGAAGAATGGTTGCCAAAGGACGCATCGTTTATCATGCTTGGTAAAAATGATACACTTGATGCAATGCAAAGGTCACACAGAATTTGGAATGAACATTTAAATGAAGATGAGGAACTTGGGCAAGCCTTAAAAATATCTTTACGCAATCTAGAAGAAATTAAGTATCACAAAGAGCATTGTGGTATTAGCATTGAGCCGATGCTAATGGGAATTCAAGAACAAAAAATAAGCCTGCAAGAACGACATATAAAAACTTATAATGAATTATTTCCTAAGCCAGAAGCAAAGGATAGACCATGGCAAAGCCTTGTTCAAGCTTTGAAAGAATGGCAAAAAGAACATAGACAAATTATTTTAAGTTTTAATAATGAACGTAGCCGTGCGAAGTTTTTGAAATTGTCAGAACAAGATGGTATTTTACCAAACCTTAGATATGACAAGCAAAATAAAGGAATTTTTGCATTAATTGCGCATGTTCAAGGTGGCTTTAATTTGTCATGGGATAATGCACTTGTACTTGGTGAAAATATCTTGCAGCCTAGCTCGCAAGAAAGGCGAGCTCCTGCAAAAGCCTTTAAAGGGCTTGATAAGCACGATGACTTAGAAGAAGGCTCATTGCTTGTTCACCGTGATTATGGAATTGCCCGCTTTATTGGTCTTGTGCGCCTAGATTTAAATAATACAAGCAATGATTTCTTATTATTGCATTATGCTGGCGAAGACAAGCTTTATGTTCCTGTTGATCGACTTTCACTTGTGCAAAAGTTTAAGGGCGAAGGTAACGAGCCTGCTCTTGATAAGCTTGGTAGCTCTGCATGGCAGACTAGCAAGGAAAAAGCCAGAAAGGCAATTGAAAAAATAGCTCAAGATTTAGTGGAAATGTATGCTTGGCGTAAAATTGCCAAAGGCTTTAAATATGATCCTCCAAATGAATTATACCGTGAATTTGAAGCATCGTTTGGCTTTGAAGAAACACCTGATCAAGCAAAAGCAATAAATGATGTTCTAAATGATATGGAAAAAAGTGAACCAATGGATCGACTAGTTTGCGGTGATGTTGGTTTTGGCAAAACAGAAGTTGCACTTAGGGCTGCATTTAGAGCTGCTTGTGAAGGTCGCCAAGTTGCAATGTTATGCCCAACTACCATATTGGCCGAGCAACATTATCAAACCTTTAGATCTAGACTATCAAATTTTGCTATAAATGTTGGTTTATTGAGCCGCTTTGTATCACGTCAAAAGCAGAAAGAAGTTTTAGCAAGTGCCGCTACAGGTCAAATTGATATTTTAATCGGTACTCACCGCCTTTTATCTGAAGATGTAAAGCTTCCAAACTTAGCCCTTATGATTTTAGACGAAGAACAACGCTTTGGAGTTCGTCATAAGGAAAAATTAAAGAATTTAAAGAAAAATATTGATGCGCTTACTTTAACTGCCACGCCAATCCCTCGCACCTTGCAATTATCAATGTCTGGAATCAGGGAATTATCAGTTATTGAAACAGCACCTCCTGAAAGAAAACCTGTTGCAACTGCAATTGTTGAGCGTGAAGACAAAACACTACAAGGCTTTTTAGAGAGAGAACTTGCGAGAAAGGGGCAAATTTTTTGGGTTTATAACCGTGTTCAAGGTTTAGAGCGAGTGGTAGAATATGTTCAAAAACTTGTTCCAAATGCAAAAATTGGCATGGCTCACGGTCAGATGTCTGAAAAAGAGCTTGAAGATAATATGCATAAGTTCTGGCATGGTGAAATTGATATTTTAGTATGTACTGCTATTGTTGAATCAGGTCTTGACTTTCCAAGAGCTAATACTTTGATTGTCGACCAAGCTCAAATGTTTGGACTTGGGCAATTATACCAACTTCGAGGACGTGTTGGACGCTCTGATCAACAAGCTTATGCTGTTTTTGTTGTGAAAGATTTAGACAGTGTACCTGAAAAAGCAAAAGAACGCCTTAGAATTATTTTAGAGCTCGATTACCTTGGAGCTGGTTTTGCTGTTGCTATGGAAGACTTGAGAGTTCGTGGTGCTGGTAACATACTAGGTGAGGTGCAGTCTGGGCATATGGCAAGAGTTGGCTTAGAGTTATTTTTAGAAATGCTAGAGCAAGCAGTTTCAAAATTAAAAGACGGTTCACACCCTCTACAGCTTGAAACAGAGTTAAATATTAATGTTACTGCACATATTCCAGAAGCTTACATTAAAGACTCAAAAGAACGTTTACATTGGTATAAGCTACTATCCTCTGCTCCAGATGCAAATATCCGTCAAGACAGAGAACTTGAATTGCGTGATATATATGGACCTTTGCCAGAGGAAGTATTAGCATTTATAGGTATTTTAGCCTTGAAAGAAAAATTAAGTGCGATGCAAGCTTTGAAAGCAGATATCTTTGCAGAAAAGATAAAAATTAGCTGGAATGAAAAACAAAATAGCCTTGCTCCTGAAAAATTAATTAGTTTTATTAAGAAAAATCAAGGCATTGTAAAACTATCACCTCCTGCAAACCTTGAAATAAAACTAGATGCAAATTTAAGCCTAGCAAATAGGCTTGACCAAGCTCGTAGTATATTGCATAATTTAGCTTAATTTTTTATTTGAGAGAGTTAAATGTTGAAAAAATATTTCGTTATTCTGCTATGCTTTTTTATACTCGCTTGCAAAGAAAAACAGCTTGCTCCACACACAATTGCTAGTGTAAATGGGACGGCCATTTCTTTAAACCTAGTGGAGGCACTATATGATTCAAATATTATTGCTCCGGAATTTAAAAATATTTCTGCAACCTTATTAAAAGAACAATATTCTGACTTTGCTTACTATTTAATTGCTCAAGAGCTCATGGTTCAAGAGTTGGCTAAAAATAATTTAGCACTTTCACAAAAAGAACTTGAAGATTTTGAGCAAAGCGTTAGAAAGGCTTACCCTGATAAAAGCTTTGAACAAGAATTACTTGAGGAAAACATAAACCTTGAAGTCTGGAGAAAATTGCAGTTTTATAGGTTAAGTAGCAAAAAATTTATTAGCGATATATTAAGAACTAAACTTAAAATTTCACAAGATGAAGTAAAAGCCTATTATAGCTTGCATAAAGACGAGTTTAAAATAAAACAACATAATATTTATACTGTTATAAATGCTCAAACAAATGAATTAGCTGAAAAAGCAAGGCAAAATATACTTGAAAAAAAAGAGAGACTTCTTGAAGAAGACATTTTTTATTATGAACAAAGCGTTAATTTAAAGGTTGTTGAAGAAGAAATTGCTAAAGAAGTTGAAAAATTGCAACTTGGACAAGCAACAAATATAATAAAAACTAACGGTATTTTTCAAGTTATATATTTAAAAGAAATTAAAGCTGCCAAAGATTTAGATGAACATGAAGTTTATACTATTATTGAAAAAAATATTGTTGATGCAAAAATGCATGAGGCCTTTTTATTGTGGATAAATAGAAGTATGAAACAGGCTGATATTAAAATTAATTCTGTATTATTACAGGACTATACCTTACCATTTACTAATTAGCTTTGGCAATGCTTCGCATACACAAAGCCAAAATAAGGCGAACAAGTTCTACCTTATTTTGCTAAAGAGTTCATTCACTTCGTTCATTAAAAAAAATTAGCTTTGGCAATGCTTCACATACACAAAGCCAAAATAAAAAAAGAAAAATTATTTCGCATAAATGATTAATTTATGCTTATTGGCTAACTTAATTGCATCTTCTCTATCAAAAAATAGAGTTTTTT
>CAYJPK010000003.1:0-53625 GCA_964372035.1 uncultured Desulfovibrionaceae bacterium
TAGCTTTGGCATCGTTCCGATACACAAAGCCTCACTTGCGAAAACAAGTTTACGCTTCGTTCGCTAAAGCCTTTATTCGCTTCGCTCATGAATCCTAGTGAATCCAAAGCAATTCAGCATAACGAGGTAATAACCATTTACTGTCATCTACCATAACTTCTATAGAATCAGCATGGAAGCGACATTTATCCATTAAAGGAATGATACTATCACGAACCCATCTTGCATGAGCAGCAATATCATCACCCTCATGAGCATTTTCTCTTGTTGTTTCAAGTTCAGCAACAGCCTTATTTAAAGCTTCAACATGTCCTCTTAAACTTGCAAAAACTTCTTCTTCATAAACTTTACCACCAACAAGTTCACGAGTACGTAAAACAAGTTCAGCTAATTTTGATTGAGCTTCATAAGCAACAGGTAACACGATTTCTTTTACCATACCGCTAAGAACTTTAGACTCAATTAAAACTGTTTTTACATAAGTTTCAAACAATATTTCTTGACGAGCTAAAACTTCACGCTCAGAAAGAACATTTGTACGTTCAAAAATTTTCATTACTGGCGCACTATTATAAACTTCTAAAGCTTGAACAGTATCAGATAAATTTGGTAAACCACGTTTTGCTGCTTCTTCTTTCCACTCTTGGCTGTAACCATTACCATTAAATACTGCTGGCAAATGCTCTTTAAAGAGTTCTGGTAAATATTCTTGTAATGCTTGTGTAATGTCCATGCCTTTTGCAACCTTAGCTTCAAGCACATTTGCAATATCGTCTAAAGCACATGCCATTGCAGTGTTTAATACAATGTTAACAGGTGCAACTGATTGTGATGAACCAACAGCACGGAATTCAAATTTATTACCAGTAAATGCAAAAGGACTAGTTCTGTTACGATCAGAAGTATCTTTAGGTAGGGGAGGTAAAATTGAAACCCCTATTTCAATCTTACTTGCCCCTTTTGTTTTTGTGGTGTTGCTTATGATACTTTCGATAACATCGGTTAATTCTTCACCTAAATAAGCTGAGATAATTGCAGGAGGCGCTTCATTTGCACCTAAACGGTGATCATTGCCAGCACCAACTGTGCCTAAACGAAGTGCATCACTATGTAAATGTACTGTACGCAAACAAGCTGCTAAAAATACTAAAAACTGTGCGTTTGTAAGCGGTGTTTCACCAGGATTTAATAAGTTATTTCCGTCTGAATCACATAATGACCAGTTATTATGTTTACCACTACCGTTAACGCCTGCAAATGGTTTTTCATGTAAAAGACAGATATAGTCATGCTCAAGCGCAGTTGCACGTAAAATGTTCATAATTAGCATGTTGTGGTCAGTTGCAATATTTGCTTCTTCATATAATGGAGCAAGCTCAAACTGCCCAGGAGCAACCTCATTATGTCTTGTTTGAACTGGAATACCAAGAGCTAATAAGCGCATTTCAACGTCTTGCATAAAGTTCATTACACGAGCTGGAGTTGCACCAAAATAATGATCTTCCATTTCTTGACCTTTAGGAGTTGGTGCACCTAATAAGGTTCTGCCTGTAAGTGTAATATCTTGTCTAAGCATTGCTAAACGCTTATCTACCAAGAAATATTCTTGCTCACAACCAATCATTGGGCGAACAGATTCTGCGTCTGAGCCAAATAAACGTAAAATTCTAACTGCTTGGTCAGAAACTGCTTTAATTGAGCGTAAAAGCGGAGTTTTACGGTCTAAGGCTTCACCAGAATATGAATAGAAAAGGGTCGGAATGTGCAAGGTTTGACCGTGTTTTCCTGCCATTAAAAATACTGGTACGCTTGGATCCCATGCTGTATAACCACGAGCTTCAAATGTTGAACGGATTCCACCAGAAGGTAATGATGATGCATCAGGTTCACCTGAAATTAAAGTTTTGCCAGAAAACTCATTGATTACTTGACCATCAGAAGTTGGTGTAATAAAAGCATCATGTTTTTCAGCTGTTGTACCTGTCATTGGTTGGAACCAGTGAGTGTAGTGAGTTGCGCCACATTCAATAGCCCAATCTTTCATAGCATTTGCTACAACATCTGCAATTTCAACTGATAAACGCTCACCATGGCAAATTGTACGCTCAAGTTTTTTATAAACATCTTTTGGCAGTCTTTTACGCATGGTTTTTAAATCAAATATATCTCTGCCGTAAATTTCAAGTGGCTGCAAATTAATTTTATTTTCACAGCATGATTTATCTTTATCGTTTGCAATTTGTAATATAGCTTCATAACGTGGTGTAGACATTTTTTATATTCTCCTAAAATTCTTTATTTAAGTTAGATTGCATCGTTTCCGCTTTCGCCTGTGCGTATACGGTAAACATTATCAAGGGTTGATACGAAAATTTTGCCATCGCCAATCTCGCCAGTGCGAGCAGCTTCCATAATTGCATTTACAACTTTGTCTAAAGCTTCATCATGAACGGCAATACCAATTTTTACCTTGTCTAAGAAAGCCACATCATAACTATTGCCACGATAAACTTCTTTATAACCATGTTGACGACCAAATCCACGCACTTCTGTGCAAGTCATACCGTGAATACCAAGTTTACTTAAAGCATCTTTAACTTCATCAAGTTTAAATGGTCGAATAATTGCTTCTACTTTTTTCATAAACTACTCCTTAATTAGATTTGATAAGCTTTTTCGTTGTGTTCGCTTACGTCAAGACCAACAATTTCTGATTTCTCTTCTACTCGTAAACCAACTACTCCTACAACGATTGCTATAATAATTCTACTTGCAATATATACAAATCCCCAAGTTGCTACTACTGATACAACTTGAATTATAAACTGATTAACATCACCATATAATAAACCGTTAATACCATTGATTGATTCGTGTGCAAAAATACCTGTTGCTACTGCGCCCCATGTTCCGCCAATACCGTGAATACCAACTACATCTAAAGCATCATCAAAACGGAATTTATGTTTTAAGAACATACCATAGTAACATACGACACCGCCGATTAAGCCCATAATGATTGATGCTGTAAAGTCTACAAAACCTGCTGCGGGTGTAATTGCTACTAAGCCTGCTAAAGCACCTGATACTGCGCCTAAAGTTGTTGGTTTACCTTGTTTAATCCATTCAACAGCTACCCAACCCACTACGCCAGCTGCTGCTGCGAGTTGTGTTGTTGTGAAAGCATGGACAGCTAAACCATTTGCAGCTAAAGCACTTCCAGCATTAAATCCGAACCAACCAAACCATAACAAGCCGCCACCTAAGAGTGTAAATGGTAAATTATGCGGTGCAAATGATTCTTTTCCAAGCCCAGTACGAGCACCTAAACCGTGTGCTAAAGCTAAACCGCCTGCTGCTGATGCCATGTGAACAACTGCACCACCTGCAAAGTCAACTGCACCAAGCTTATGCAACCAACCGCCGCCCCATACCCAGTGTGCCATTGGACTATAAACTACAAACAACCATAATACTGAAAATAAAAGTACTGCACTAAACTTCATTCTTTCAGCATAAGAACCTGAAATTAAAGCTAAAGTCAAAACAGCAAACATACATTGGAACATCATAAACAAGGCATGTGGAATGTTTGATGCCATAGGGGCAGCTTCAATGCCAACACCTGCTAACATGAAGTAGCTTAAATCACCAATAATGCCACCCACATCTGGACCAAAGGCTAATGAATAACCTGCAACAGCCCACAATATCGGGATAATACCCATCATAGCAAAGCTATGCATAATAGTTGATAATATATTTCGTGAACGCACAAGACCACCATAAAATAAAGCTAGAGCTGGTGTCATTAGCATTACTAAAGCCGCACAAATTAATAGAAAAGCAACATCTGTCATGTTCATTGTAAACTACTCCAATAATAAAGCATTTATAAAGTTAAATAAAATTTTTAAATTCCTTAAGCCACAAATAAAAGATCTTTTTTTTATTTAAATCACATTGGCATTTTATACTTTAAACCTAATGTTGATTCACTTAAACATATTGCTGGTGGAGCTTGGCGACGTTTAAACTCTGATTTTTTAAATAACAACTCTACATAGTTAAACTCATCTTGGCTTATTCCATCATCAAGTTTTCTATTTTCCATAATGCTTTTTAAAATACTATCAAGAACTTCATAAGACGGTAGTTTATCTTGATCTTTTTGATTCTCTCTAAGTTCTGCACTAGGGTCTTTTACTAAAATTTCATTTGGAATTATTTCTTTGCCACACCATTCGTTGTAAGCCCTTGCAAGCTCGTAAACTTCTGTTTTATATAAATCTGTAATTACGCCTAAGGCTCCGCATGTATCACCATACAAGGTGCAATACCCAACGCTTGCCTCTGACTTATTACCAGTATTTGCAACTAACATATTAAATTTATTTGAAATTGACATTAAAATACTGCCACGAATTCTCGCTTGAATATTTTCTTCAGTCACATCTTTTTGATAAGATGCAAAAAGACCTGAAAGATTTGCGTCAAACTCATTCATTAAGTTTGAAATTGTTATTGTATGACTTTTTATACCTAAATTTTTAACAAGCTTAAGAGCATCATCAACGCTACCCTTACTGCTATAAGGTGATGGCATTAAAATAGCTAAAACATTATCACGCCCAACAGCTTCTGTTGCTATGGTTGCAACTAAAGCTGAATCCATTCCGCCTGATAAGCCTAGCACAACACCGTTAAAGCCAAATTGCTCTTTAAAATTACGTAGCCCACAAACAAGGCTTGACCACCATGCTCTTTGTTGGTTTTTCGGCCATGTTTTAAGAATTCTACCACTATAATTTGTTATCACATCGCTACCAAAAAAATCTGCCATAGCGTAAACGTCATCTTCATTCACAATTAAACTTTGTCCACTATGAATAATTCCGTCTGTTAAGCCGATGTGACTTGCATTTAAAACCTGCACTTTGTCACGTTTTGCAACACTTGATAAAAGTTCAACGATTTCATCTTGCCTACTATAAACATATGGAGTTACATCAAAATTTATTAAATAATCACAGCTTGAAAATGAAAATGCCATTTTTTTTGTAAGCTCACTTAAATCATGGCTCACACTTAAAGCAAATTTTTTACCCTTAAAATCAAAACTATCTTCAATCTGTTCAACTTCACCTTCATAGATCAAGTAAAAACGTCCAAGACAGCATAGCAAAGTTGGTACAGTAAATGAGCTAGCTAACTCCTTCATCTTTTCTTCAAGCTCTAATTCAAATAGATTACTATTAGCTAAGCTATACACTGGGTATCCACATAAAGCTTCACCACCAAATACTAATAAATCACTTTTAGCATCTAGTGTGTTTTCATAATATAGTTCGCTAAGTGCAGTAGCATTTGCTTTAATATTACCAGCTTTTGGATTACTTTGGATTAGTGAAATATTCATACCTACCAACTTCTTAATAAATTTTTCCTAGCTTCTAACAGCAGGATATAGGCTATAAAGCATATTGCGTGCCAAAGCTGTTTTTACAGAAATAAATATAATTATTTCAGTATATTATATATTTTATTTTTTTTAATATCTTACTTTTAAAGCAACAATAATTACATTTATGTGGATTTTAATTGGCGTTAATTGAAAAACTATTTCAATTATTACTTAAAAATAAGCTCTAAAACTATTTTTTTGGTGATATACAACAATTTTTCAATTTTTCACATTTTTGTTGTAAATATTAAGGTTGCAAAAGTATATTTCTACAATATCCACAAAATCGTATAAATAATAAAAACACCACATGTATTGAAAAACGCAGCAAATTTGTATATAATTAGATTTATGAATGCCCTCATTATTAATTTAACTCGCTTTGGTGATATTTTACAGACACAAGCAATAGTGCATGGACTTAGGCAAAAAGGCTATCGCATCAGCATGTTATGTCTTGATAACTTTGTCTCAGCCGCAAGCTTATTGCATGGTGTTGAAAATAGCTTTTCAATTAACGGCTCTAAGTTTCTTGCGAACATTCACAATAATACTTGGCAAAACGCCTTAATAGAAATAGAAAAAACAGTTAAAGAAGTTACTAAAGGCTTTGGTATTGATTTAATTTTAAATTTAACCTCAAACCAAAGCGCAAAACTACTCACTTATAGGCTAGCTCAAGAATATGAAATTAAACCTGAAATTCGTGGTTTTTGTATGGACGAATACGGTTTTGACGCGACTAATTCTGCTTGGGCTTGCTATTTTGAAAGTTCAACCTTAAGTAGAGCTTGCAGCCCATACAATATTGTTGATAGTCTTTTGAAAAGTGCTGGGCTTGAACTTCCAGCTTATTTTGAGCTTGAAAAAGCAAGTATAAGTGAACTTGAATACGCTAAAGATTCGCTTTTAGAAAAAGCCAAAACTTTTAATACTTCTCAAGCTAAATTTGTGGGCTTTCAACTTGGTGCAAGTGATATTAAACGTCAATGGAAGATTGAATCTTTTGCAAAGTTAGGTGAGGAATTATTTAAAAATGGCTACATTCCTGTTCTGCTTGGTACAAAGCAAGAGGAAGAGCTTGGAAATAAATATCTTGAACTTAGTAGCAAAGCAATTAATCTAATTGCAAAAAGTGATTTAACGCAACTTAGAGCTTATCTTAGCAATTTGGAATTGTTAATAACTAATGATACCGGCACCATGCACCTTGCCGCTGGTCTTGGCTTAAAAAGCATTGCTATTTTCTTAAAAACTGCCCAAGCCTTTGATACTGGCGCATACCTTGAGGGAACTTGCTCGCTTGAAGCAAATATTGATTGTCACCCATGTGACTTTAGAACGAAGTGTGCAAATGATTATATCTGCAATGATAGGATTTCGCCACAAACAGTGCTAGAGCTTGCTCTTTCATATTTAAAAAACAAGACATGGCATGCTAAAGCTACAGATAACACTAGAATGTTTATTGCTAAGCGTGATGAAAACGGATACCTCAATCTGGTAAATCTACAGAATACTTCTTCAGACAGAGAAAATTGGATTGAACTCCAGCGTCATTATTATCGCCAATTACTAGATACTTTGGATAGCAAAAAAGAAGCTAACTTTAGCTTGCAAAAAAAACTTAAATTTTCGCCAAATTTTCTTGAAAAACAAATACTTATACTTGAGCAAGCAAGCTCATTATTCCAACTTTTAATTGAGCAAAGCAAGTTATTAAAGCTTGCACCTAATAAATATGCTCAAAAATTCTTAGCAACTTGCCATATGATTAGTTCAATCTTTGAAAAAAATGAAAGCTTTACTGTTCTTGGTAGGTTTTGGCAAAACTATATTCACAACAACAGCCATAAGTTTGACGAGTTAGTCGAAATAGTTCATATTGTTCAAGCCATGATTATTTCATGGCATTTGTCCTTAACTGCTGAAAACTAATTGTATTTTGGAATAGTTATTGCATATTTTCCAAAAAAAATATTACTAGGCAATTTTATCGTATCGGAGGGGAAATGATTATAATAGATGGTAAAGAATCAAGCTTACAAATTAGTGATTTCGAAAATTTAGAAGAAATATTATCAGACATTATTAACAGCGAAGAACTTGAAAGCCGTGTTGTTACTGATGTTTTTGTAAATGATGAAGCTTTTAGTGAGTTATATCCTCACCAATCAGAAGATATTGAAAGTTCTGAGCTTGAAAAAATTGAAATAGTATCTGTTCCAGCAGATGAAATGGCTATTAGCATTACAGAAGAGCTTGAAAAAGTTACTACTATTATGGAAAATGCTAGCAAGAAAATTGCTGACTTATTTCGTGAGTCAGAAGAAGGCGAAGCTCTTGAAATGTTACAAGATTTACTTGAAGTAATTCGTGATTTTATGAATATGGTAAATACTCTTCGCAATAACTTCAAAATTAAAGCCACTGATACTTTCAATGCACAAGCAGAAAAAACTTCTAGTTCACTTTCTGAGCTTATTGACGTTTTAGAAAACGAAGATTGGATTTTATTATCTGATATTTTAGAATACGAATTTGCGCCTATTTGTGTTGATTGGAATGATATTATTATTGAGTTTCGATCTGCAATTAAAGCAAGCTAAGCTATAATAGGTCAAGCATGAACAATTTTATAGATAAATTAGAGGATATAATTTCCTGCCTCAATCAAGAATTAGATGCTGTAAATTCTGAAAACTTTGACGAGTTAGATTTTTTACTTGCAAAACGCATCGAGCTATCAAAAATTGTTTATAGTCAAACCGAATTGCTTAAGGATAAGGAAGTTGTTGAACGACTTTTAATAATTAAAGATTTACAAGAAGAATTATATGATGAGGTAGCTCAAATTAAAGAAAGCCATAGAACTCAATTAGTAGGTCAACGCCAACAAACAAAAAGGCTGAACGCTTATCGCAAGATAGTTCAAATGGGTTTAGAATAATTTTTTTATCATTAAATTTCATATAATTATATATAAAAAAAGACATTACTTCTGTTTATGTCTTTTTTTTTGCCCTAAACTTTTATTTTTTACTTCCGATAGAATATAAAGAGAGTATCTTTTAAAAACATAATTTTTATCAAATTTACAGGATTTTTTTTGCATGTTAGAGTACTATAAATACAAGCAATTATTAGAATTATGCAAACAAAACAAGACAGAAGAAGTAAGAAACATGCTTGTTCAAATGCAAAATTCTTATATTGACATCTGTGATGAAAACTCAGCTCTTAAAACTCGTATAGAAGAGCTTGAGGATATATTACATATGGCAAAAAATCTCGTTGTTGATAAAAATTGCTACTGGTTAATGACTGGTAAAATCAAACAAGGACCTTTCTGTCAAGACTGCTATATGCGCGAAGGTGCGCTTATTAGGCTTGAAATCAATGAAAATGAGTGGCAATGCGGATTTTGTGGTGCTTGCTATGAAAGACCGTTGCACGACAAACAAAAAGTTGCAAAACCAGCACGTAAACTAGCTAAGATTATAAACTTTGAAAAGTAAACTAGTGCGAGTCAACTATGCAGAGTGTAGTACATAAAAATACAAAGCACCTATCGTTTCATAATCCAAGTCTTGCATTATGGCGACCAAATGCTTATAGTAAGGTCAGCGAGGAAAATATTTCAATGGCTACTATTCATACACCACAACCTATTAACAGTACTTTCACGTCTGCTCTACTGCTAGTGCGCCATAACGATCATGCTGTTATTGACAAGCAAATTATTCGCATGATTGGTATTAGGCACGTAAAAATTGTAACGTCTGGTGTTCAAGCTGGTCTGCTATTAACACAACATCTTGAACAGTTTGAAAAACACCCTGATATTATTTTTTGTGACGAACAACTTTCTGATATGAGTGGTCAAGAATTTGTTTCAATGCTTAGAACTCACCCAGACTTACGATATTTCCCTGTCATTATGATGGCTAAGCATGAAACGCAAATTTTGCGTGAGAATGAAAAATCTAGGCTTTATAGTGCAGTTGCTATTCGTCCATATTCTGCTGCTAACCTAACTAAAATTGTAGAAAATGTAGCAAAAATTCACCCTCCACGCCAAATTGAACTAAATGAAAATGCTAATACTCGAGAATTTGATAGACTTTTAGCTGACTATAGGGTTACAACAAAAATAAATGAGCAAGTCACAAAAGAATCTTTAAAACAAGGATTAATTGCTTTAAAACATGGCGATTATGACCAAGCAATAGATGCTTTTAAAGAGGCACTAAGTGCACAGCCTGAAAATGATGATGTAATGAAAGGTCTTAGTATTGCTATTTCAAAAAAGAAAGAGCAAGCAGCTAAAGAACCACAAAAGCGCAAACTGTCTAAAGAACAAGCTGATGCTTTAACGAGTAATATTATTGCTGCAAGTAAAAGTAATAATCCTAAAGCAGCTATGGAAATGGCAGTTATTATGTCACTTGACGAAATTGACTTGCCAAATTCAAATAAAAGCCTTATATTAAATAAAAATAATGATGTTGAAAATTTAAAAAATGGCATGACTTGGGAAAATGATACCAGAAATGAATTTGGAAAATCTAATGCCATTGCACCACTACAAACATTGACTGAACCTAACAAAAATGGTGCTTTTTCAAATATTCCACTCCTTAGAGATGCAATTAATGTTGCAAAAATAACACTAGGTTTATACAAAATAAAGAAGTAGAAAAATGATTAACGGAATTGGCGCTACAGATAATAACAGCTTGTTAGCTGCTATCTCAAACAACATTTCAAGTGTTGGCATTGGGTCTGATTCTTCGCACTCTGGTAGCAGAGAGCAGCGCTATGACCGTGTTAATTTCTCTGAAAAAGTTCTTAACAAGGAAGAACTTGAAAAGCATTTTAAAAAAGTACAAGAAGAACAAGCTGGCGCAAAAGCTGAGCAAGAATATTTAAATATGGGCAAGCGTGCTAAAAACGGCAGTGCTCAAGAAACTAAAGATACAAATAGTGACGCAAATGATAAACAAAAAGTTTCTGCTAAAATAGAAGAAGAAAAACCAAATAAAATTGGCGAAGACTTAACTGAAGAAGAAAAAGCAGAAGTCCAAGATTTAAAAAAGCGTGATGTTGAAGTAAAAGCTCATGAAAATGCTCATATTGCTGCTGGAGGTAGCCTCGTTCAAGGTGGTGCAAGCTACAGTAAAACACGTGGACCTGATGGCAATATGTATGCAACTTCTGGTGAAGTGCAAATAGATACTTCAGAAGTTGATGGTGACCCACAAGCCACAATTGCAAAAGCGCAAAAAATTAAAGCAGCAGCTTTAGCTCCTGCTAACCCATCAGCGCAAGACCAAAAAGTTGCAGCTCAAGCCTCGCAAATGATGGCAGAAGCTCAACGTGAAAGAAATATTGAAAAATCAGAAGAAATGAGTGGTAGCTCTAATACTTCAAAAATTGAAGGAGTTTTTGGCGCAGCTAATGTTTTTGCAACAGAAAAAACTTCTAGTTCAGAAGCGATTTCAAGTTCAAATAGCGTAAACACTAGCTCAAGTGTTTCTGGCATTTCAAATGTTCATGGTGTTTCAGCTAGTGAAAATATTTCTGGCTATACGACTAGCACCGGATATATAAATAATTATGGCATTAGTGGAAATTTTGAAACTTTTGGTGGCGAGCAAGAAAGTAGTTCAAGCTTTACACATTTTAGAAGAGAAGCTGATGCAAGACAAGTTAGCAATGCTTATCAAAAAATGATGGGCGAAACTAGACCTGCACCGTATGGAACTGGTTTATCGCTAGCTGTTTAAATTAAATCATATTTATTTTTAAAGACCTTAAGGCTTAAATCTTAAGGTCTTTAATTTTATATTATTTACAAATATTTTTGAGAACAAAACTATTGCACTTATATAATTTAATGTATAAGTTATTTTTTTCAAATAACGATCAAGCCCAAGATAAATATATGCTTACACAAAAAGTACCATTAAACCTTATTTTATTAATCGCCAGCATTGGCGCAATTTCCCCTTTTGCCGTTGATACATATTTATCATCAATGCCCTTGATTGCTCAAAGTTTTCAAACTGACATTTCAAATATTTCTATTACCGTTAGCATTTATGTATTGGGCATGTCGATTGGACAACTCATTGGCGGGCGAATTTCTGATAATATTGGGAGATTGCCAGTTATTTGCTTTGGTTTAAGTGTTTTTACCATTGCAAGTTTGATGATTATGATTTCAGGCAGTCTTGGTGCATTTATTCTTTGGCGTGTTTTACAATCACTTGGAAGTGGCATGGCTAGCATTTGCGCAACTGCAATTGTACGTGATAATGCACAGGGGCAAGAATCTGCAAAGCTTTTTTCGTTAATTGCACTAATAACTATGCTAGCTCCTGCTATTGCACCAACAGTTGGCACAATCATTATTAGTTTTGCACCTTGGGAAGCTATATTTGCATTTTTAGCTCTACTTGGAATATTGGTTTTAGTTTTTGCACTTAAAATTTTAAAATTTGAAAAACCTAAGCCGACTAGCAATAACAAAGGTAAGACTACAGCTTTTGATATTTTTTCAAACAAACGTTCACTCTTACTTTTAACAGTGCAGTCATTTGCTTTTTGTGTAATTATGATTTTTTTGGCTAACTCCTCTTTTGCCTATCAACAGTATTTTAAGTGTTCTGCCGAAACATTTACACTACTTGTAGTTGCAAATGTTATTGGTGTTATGATTATTAATAGAATTTCAAGCTTTATGCTAAATCGCTATACAGCTGATAAAATCTTAGTCTTTTTCTTGATTTTGCAATTTATTAGTGCTTCGAACTTACTTTATGCTGTTTTTTTTGCTCCGCATAATTTAACTCTAGTGGCAATTTCTTTAATTACAATAATGTCTTTTGGCGGTGGTATTGGACCTAATAGCACTGCACTTTTCATGCGTGACTATGCTCACTGTGCTGGCTTTGCTGCTTCCATCTTATTTAGCCTACAAAGTATAGTTGCTGCGGCGGTTAGTGCTTTTGTAGCTAAAACACTATCGACCAGTCTTATTCCGCTTGGTATTGCATTTTTCACTGTAGTTACTATTGCACTTTTTTGCGCAATTATCATAGGTAAAACTGAAAAAAACTTTAAAGACCAGCAAATAAACCCATAAAAAGAACTTTATTATATACTATATTTTTCTATTCATCTACAAAATCACATAAAAATTCAGAATAACAATTACATTTTGAAATTCAGTAAAAAATACAGAATAATCTTCACTAAAAAAATTATCCAAACCTACAAAACCAATTATATCTTGACAAATTTTTAACTATAATATATTCTAAAAACTAAGTTTTATTAAATTTTTGGAGGCTTTTTATGAAATTCACACGTCTTATTATGGCTTTTACGGCTGCTGCTTTACTTGTTGGCACTGTTGCTCCTAAAGCGGAAGCTGCACCTGATTATGTTTTTAAAGTAGGCTATGAAAATCACCCTGGTTCTATCCTTGACCAAGGTGCAAAAAAATGGGCAGAGATTGTTGACAAAAAAAGTAATGGCAAAATTAAATTAGAATTGTACCCTAGCTCACAGCTTGGTACAAAACAAGAAATTATCGAACAAGCACTCTTAGGCATGCCTGTTTGCGTAATCGGCGATGCTGGGTTCTTAGGTGAATATGTTCCTGATATTACTATCGTTTCAGGCCCTTACTTCGCTGATTGGGATAAATTATTTAAATTATTCAAAACAGATTGGTTTAAAGGCTTAGAAGCTCAATTAAGAGAAAAAGGCATCGAAATTATTTCTTACAACTGGATGTACGGCTACCGTCACTTAGTTGCAAACAAAGCTGTTAAAACTCCTGCAGATTTAAAAGGTCTTAAAATCCGTGTTCCTGGCGCTCCAATCCAGATTGAAGCATTTAAAGCTATGGGCGCAACTCCAACTCCAATGCCACTTGGCGAAGTTTATCCTGCTTTAACTCAAAAAGTTATTGATGGCGCTGAAAACCCACTTAACGTTTTATATGAGCAAAAATTACACGAACCTACCAAAAACCTTTCACTTATTGGCTATTTAACAATGGCTACAGCTTGGATTGGTGGTTCAAAATGGTTTGAATCAGTACCACCTGAAGTAGCTAAAATCATTAAAGATGCTAGTGATGAAGCTGGTGAATACTCAAAACAAATCGTTCCGGCTGAAGATCAAAAAATCATTGACAAAATGAAAGCTGAAGGTGTTACAATTATTGAAGTTGATCCAGCTCCTTTCCGTGAAGCAGCTAAAGATACTTATAACAAATTCCCTGAGTGGACACCTGGTTTATATGAAAAAGTTCAAAAAATTATGGCTGATATGAAATAATTTTTTAACACTATAAATGCCGTATCATTATGGTACGGCATTTATTTTTTAGATGCCGCAACTAAACTGCATTTGTTTAGATGGCATTTATTTTTAATAGAATTTTATTTTAATTTTGATTATTATGTCAAGAAGTTGATAACTATATATATTGGAGTAAATATGAGTTTTAACCGCTATACTATTGCAGAAATTGCGGGCATTGCGTCCTCGACGTTTTTAGCCTTGTTAGTTTCTGTTGCTGTTGGGGCTGTTCTTTTGCGTTATATATTTGGCTCACCTATTATTTGGGCGGAAGAATTTGAAATCTTTACCTTTTTATGGGTAATTATGCTTGGTGCTGTGTATTCAAAAAGAAATAACACTTTGCTTAGAGTTGATATTTTATATAATATGTTTCCACCAAAGATTCAAAGATTTGTTACAGTATTTCAAGAATTTGTGCATATCGCAATGTTTTGTGCAATGATATATTATGGCTATGCATTAGCTGTGCAATTCGGTACTAAAACAATGCCAATTTTAGGTTGGAAATTCTTTTACCTCTACATTTCTTTGCCAATTGCAGCATTTGGCATGTTAGTGGTGACAATTTTTCAAATAATTGATTTACTTAGAGGAGTGGAGGAATAATATGTCATCACTTTTAATTTTAGGTATTGTTATTATATGTGGTATGGCAATTGGCATGCCGATTTTCCTGGCTGTTTTTGCTGGTGTTCTTTCTTACTTTTTCACTGCAGATGGTGTTCCACCAATGGTTGCAATGCAAAGACTTATGAGCTCTAGCCAAAATTTATCCCTTCTTGCAATTCCATTTTTTATTTTGCTTGGTACAATTTTAAATAGTACTGGTATTACTCCACGTGTTCTGGCTCTAGCCGACCTTATGGCAGGCAAATTCAGAGGTGGTCTGGCTCACGCAAACATTTTATTAAGTACGCTTATGGGCGGTTTATCAGCTTCAAATTTAGCTGACTGCGCAATGCTTACAAAAATGTTAGTTCCTGAAATGGAAAAACAAGGCTATAGTCGTGAATTTTCTACTGTTGTAACTGCATTTGGTGCACAAATTACACCGATTATTCCTCCTGGAATTGCACTTATTATTTATGGCTTCTTAGCTGACGTTTCAATTGGTAAAATGTTTATGGCTGGAATTATTCCAGGATTTTTATGTGCTATTTTATTGCTCATGGCCGTTGCATATGTTGCTAAAAAAAGAAATTATAAGCCAACAAGAACCGGTCCTCTGCCTAAGGGACATGTTTCAAAAACTGTTTTAAGTGCTTTACCTGGCCTATCATTAGTACTTGTTATTATTGGTGGTATCCGTGCTGGTGTATTTACACCAATGGAGGCAGGCGCTGTTGCTGTTGCTTATGCTACTATTGTTGGTATGCTTGTGCACCGTGAAATGAAGGGTATGGACTTTATTAATTCTTTAAAAGAAACTGCAAGTTCAACTGCTTCAATCATGTTAATTATTATGGCATGTTCTGCGCTTGGTTGGATTTTCTCTTGGGAACGTGTTGCACAGGATTTGGCAAGTTTCTTTAGTGCTAACGTACCTAATAAATACATGTTCTTATTACTAGTAAACGTATTTTTACTTTTCCTTGGCATGTTTATGGAAGGTAATGCAATTTTAATTGTTCTTGTTCCACTTTTAAAACCAACTGCGCTTGCACTTGGCATTGACCTTGTGCATTTTGGCTTAGTTATTATTTTAAACATGGCAATCGGAACTTTAACGCCGCCCGTTGGAACAGTAGCTCTACTAGCCACCTCGCTAAGTAAGGTCTCGCTGGCCTCCTTCTTTAAAGAATCTGTACCATTCTTTATTGCACTTGGTACTGCACTTTTACTTGTAACCTTTGTACCTATTATTTCTACTTTCCTACCTAATATGATGTGGTAGAAAAAACAAGTTGCAATAACTCACAAAAAAACGCACTCTAGAGTAAAGTCAAGAGTGCGTTTTTTAATTTAAATCAACTATGCACTTGGCATAATATCTTCATGTGCATTTTTCAGTTCAGTCGGAATATCAATATGTTGAGGACATTTTTTTAAACATTTTTTACACCCAGTACAAAAAGCCCCTGATGCTTTTTTAGGTGTTAAAACTCTACTATACATTATATTAGCATGGTCTCCCAAGCCAAATAAATATTTGTCATTGTAAAGTGCAAAAACTGATGGAATATCAACACCAAATGGACATGGAATACAGTATGAACACGCTGCACAAGGCACTCTTTGTTTTTCAGCGTAAATTTCTCTTGATTTAGTAAACTTTGCAATCTCTTCACTACTCAAAGAAAGTGGTTCATGCTCAGCAATAAGTACATTTTCATCTACCTGTTCAATACTATTCATACCACTCAAAACAACAGAAACTTCAGGGTGATTTAACACCCAAGACAAGCCGCGTTTTGCTGGACTTTTGTTTTCACCTTCCCACATAGCCTCAATTTCTTTTGGTTGTGTTGCGGCTAAAGCTCCACCTTTAAGTGGCTCCATAATTGTTACGCCAAGTCCCATTGAAGCGGCTTTTTTAAGACCCTTAACACCTGCTTGGTAAAACTCATCAACAAAGTTATATTGAATTTGGCAAAAATCCCATTCAAATTTTTCAAGAACTTGTTCAAATAATTCATAATTATCGTGAAATGAAAAACCAAGATGACCTATTCTACCTTCTTTTTTGAGGCGACTAATCATCTCAAAAGCCTTAAATTTTTCAAAATTCGTTAAAGTGTACGCATTTACATTGTGGAGTAAATAGCAATCAATATAATCCACCTTTAATCTTTGGCATTGCTCTTCAAAAATACTTTCAAATTCTTCCGGATTTTTTGGTTTAATCGGAGGTAATTTTGTTGCTATAACAATTTTATCTCTAATTCCAAGCTCTGCAATTGCATGACCAAGTACAGTTTCACTAATGCCAGAATGGTAGAAATATGCAGTATCATAATAAGTTATACCCTTAGCATAAGCTCGTTCGACAAGTTCACAAGTTGCACGAATATCAACATTTAAATTTGATTTATTATCCTTATCACGTGATGGAAGTAGTGGAAATCGCATTCCTCCTAGCCCAAGACGAGAAACCTCAAGACCTGTTTTACCTAGTTTGTTATATTTCATAGTAGCTCCTAGCTTTTTTTTAAAACTCACAACTAGTTTTGTCAAACACTTTTTTAGCATAACATACTAATAAAACATGAAAAATTTAATTTAAAAGCAATCAAATTTAAAAAAAAGTAAAAAAAAACTTTCTGTTATCATAATCTAGGGGGTAGATAACAGAAAGAAAAAATATTTTTTTTTATGCACACTAAAAACGCTATCGAAAAATACTCTACTTCATTTTTAAAGCGTTTGCAACACCTTTTCCATAGTTTTCATGCGCTTTTTTACAATTTTCTATATGGCGTTTTTTTACATCATCAGAACTATCACCCAAGGCTCTTGCAGTGTTTTCAAATAAAACTTGCTGCTGCTCGTCTGACATAAGTAAAAATAACTCTCTAGGTTGAGAGTAATAATCGTCATCGTCCTCTCTAAAGTCAAAATGATCCGCATAGCCATCAATTTTAAGTGGTGGCTCTGCAAAGTCTTTTTGTTCTGCCCACTCACCAGCACTATTTGGCTCATAAGGAATTGTTGCACCGTAATTATCATCAACTCGCATTGCACCATCTCGACTATAGCCATGCACAGGGCAACGTGCCGCATTTACTGGAATTAAATGATGATTTACTCCTAGTCTATAACGTTGAGCATCACCGTAGGAGAATAAACGCCCTTGCAACATGCGATCTGGTGAAAAGCCTATACCTGGAACTATATTTGCTGGATTAAATGCTGCTTGTTCAACTTGCGCAAAATAATTTTCAGGATTTTTATTTAATTCTAAAATGCCAACATCAATTAACGGATAGTCCTTATGTGGCCAGACTTTTGTTAAGTCAAATGGATGATATTTACACTTTAAGGCATCAAGTTCTGGCATAATTTGAACAGCTAAAGTCCATTGTGGATATTCACCTTTTTCAATACTCTCAAATAAATCACGGTGATGGCTATCTCTATCCTTTCCAATAATTTTTTCAGCTTCTTCATCTGTAAGGTTTACAATACCTTGATGAGTTCTGAAATGGAATTTAACCCAAAATCTTTCGTTTTCAGCATTTATAAAACTAAAAGTGTGGCTACCAAAACCATGCATATGGCGATAACTAGCAGGAAGACCACGATCACTCATAAGAATGGTTAATTGGTGTAATGCTTCTGGAAGTAAAGTCCAAAAATCCCAATTATTCTGAGCACTATGCATATGAGTTTTTGGATCACGCTTAACAACGTGATTTAAGTCAGGAAATTTTAAGGGGTCACGTAAGAAAAAAACTGGTGTATTATTACCGACTAAGTCCCAGTTTCCTTGGTCGGTGTAAAATTTAATTGCAAAACCACGAATATCACGTTCAGCATCAGCAGCACCACGCTCACCAGCAACTGTTGAAAATCGCATGAAAACATCTGTTTTCTTGCCTACTTGTGAAAAAATTGAAGCCTTTGTATACTTTGTAATGTCATGAGTAACAGTAAAAGTACCAAATGCACCAGAGCCTTTTGCGTGCATTCTTCTTTCTGGTATGACTTCCCTATCAAAATGAGCCATTTTCTCTAAAAACCAAGTATTTTGTAAAAGCATCGGTCCTCTTTTCCCAGCTGTTGCAACATTATTATTATCAGCAACAGGCGCACCTACATTATTTGTTAGCTTCATACTACCTCCTTAATTTAAGATATTAGCTTTTTCTTAAATAGTTTTTATTGTATTTTAAATTATTTTTTTCATTATTTAAACTCCTATAATGCATATTAAAACAAAAAGCTTTCTTTCTGTCAACTAAGGGCTTTGAATAGAAATATTTAAAAACTTAATTTTATGCTTGCTAAAAATTATAAAAGGATATATACATAAAGAACAGCACATGCTAAACTGTTGTATGTTTGATACGACGCTGATCGTTTAATATGTCATATATTATGATACTTGCTATGCTTTGTAATGATTATAAGCAACAATCAATAAAACACTTTATATTTTGCTACTTTATATGATTTTCTTTTTTAAGAAACTCATTGCTTGGCATTAAATGCATTATCATGTAATTAGTTTATGCTAGTTAATCACCTAAAAATTTATTCCAAATATATTATGTTTTTTTATTTATAGAAAACTAATCTTGTTATTTTGGCTTTTTATTAACTATAACCTTTAACAATCAGTAAAACTATGTGTAGAAAGAAAAACTCAAATCCAGAACCAGTGGAAAAAGCTCCAGAGCAAACAGAAAATCAAGTTACTAGCACCGCAACGATGAATCTTTCCGAGCTTAAATTAAAGCCTATGTCTGTTCTTATGGAAATGGCTGAAGAAAATAAAATTGAAGATGCAAGCTCTATGCGCAGGCAAGAATTAATATTTGCTTTGCTCCAAGCTTGTGCTGCTAACGGCGGTACTATTTACGGCGACGGCGTACTTGAAATCTTACCTGACGGTTATGGATTTTTACGCTCACCACTTTCAAGCTACATGCCTGGACCTGATGATATTTACGTTTCCCCTTCACAAATTAGACGCTTTCACTTAAGAAAAGGTGATGTTGTCTCTGGACAAATTAGACCTCCAAAGGAAAGCGAAAGATATTTTGCATTACTTAGAGTTGGCGATGTTGGATTTGAGCCGCCTGAAAATGCTAGACATTTAGTTTTATTTGATAATCTTACTCCTATCTACCCTGACAAACAATTAATAATGGAAAACGGCGACTCTAACATGAGTGGCAGAGTAATTGATTTAATGTCACCTATTGGGCGTGGACAACGTGGTCTTATCGTTGCACCTCCAAGAACTGGTAAAACAATTCTACTCCAAAATATCGCAAACTCCATTAATACAAATCACCCTGATGTTTATCTTATTATTTTATTAATTGATGAACGCCCTGAAGAAGTAACAGATATGGAGCGTACCGTTAAAAAAGCTGAAGTTATTAGCTCTACCTTTGATGAACCACCTACCCGTCACGTGCAAGTATGTGAAATGGTTTTAGAAAAAGCAAGAAGACTTGTTGAACGTAAACGTGATGTAGTTATCTTACTTGACTCTATCACACGTTTAGGACGTGCTTATAATGCTGTTACACCTTCAAGCGGGCGTGTTCTTTCTGGTGGTTTAGATGCAAATGCATTGCAACGTCCAAAAAGATTTTTAGGTGCAGCTAGAAATATGGAGGGCGGCGGTAGCTTAACTATTATTGCAACAGCTCTCATTGATACTGGCTCTCGTATGGACGAAGTTATCTTTGAAGAATTTAAAGGTACTGGCAACATGGAAATTTACCTTGATCGTCACCTTTCTGATAAGCGTGTTTATCCTGCCATTGACATTAATCGTTCTGGCACACGTAAAGAAGACTTATTATTGTCAGATGAAACGCTTAACAGAGCTTGGATTTTACGCAAAATTTTATCACCTATGTCACCTATTGACAGCATGGAATTCTTGCTTGATAAAATGCGTGGAACAAAGTCAAATAAAACTTTTTTAAATGCAATGAGTAAGTAATTTGCAAATCAATATTGTTTCATTGTTTCCACAGTGGTATGAGTCACCGCTTGAAATGGGTTTACTTGCAAAAGCTAGACAAAATGGTTTAGTTGATTTTAAGCTGCATAACCCACGAGACTTTGCGACTGATAAGCATAAAACTGTTGATGATAGACCTTATGGCGGTGGTGCTGGCATGGTTATGATGCTAAAACCACTTGCCAAGTGTCTGGACAGTATTGAAAAAAAGGGCAAAATTCTTTTAATGTCTGCCTCTGGCAAGCGTTTTACTCAACAAAGAGCTAAAGAATTATCGCAGGAAAAAGATATTACGATAATTTGCGGACGCTACGAAGGTATTGATGACAGATTGCACCAACTTTATGATATTGAAGATGTTTGCATTGGTGATTTCGTTTTAAATGGTGGTGAAGTTGCTTCGATGGTTGTAATCGAAGCGATAACTCGTCTTATTCCTAATTTTATGCATAAGCAAGAATCTGGAGAAGATGAAAGCTTTAGCCATCACTTACTCGAATATCCGCATTATACACGTCCTGAAAATTATGAAGGTTTATGCGTTCCTGAAGTTTTAACGAATGGCGACCATAAAAAAATTGATGCATGGCGTAAAGAAAAGTCACTTGAGCGCACTTGGCAAAATAGAAAAGATTTACTTGAGCGTGCAAGGCTGAATGAAAAAGATTTACAATGCCTAGCTGAACTAAAGACAGGCGATTTAGGACGTAACCTGCATATTGCTCTTGTTCATAGTCCTGTTATTTTGCCTAGTGATGACAAAAAACGCAAAAAAGTTGGTACAAGCTCAATTACAAATTTAGATATTCACGATATTGCAAGAGCTGCTTGTACCTATGGTGTAAATTCTTACTTTTTAATTAGCCCTATTGTTGATCAAAAAAGGTTAGTTGATTCAGTTGTAAATCACTGGACAAAGGGAAAGGCTGGAACTATTAATCCTGATAGAAATCAAGCCCTTAGAATTGTAAAAACAGCTGATAGCATTAAAGATGCAATAGCAGAAATTGAGCAAAACTGTGGTCAAAAACCATATGTAATTGCAACAAGCGCAAAAAAAGTAGATGGAATAAATGCAAATGAGCTTCTTTCGCTCTTGACAACAAAACCAATTCTGTTATTATTCGGGACTGCTCACGGTTTAGCAGATGAAGCTTTACAAGAATGTGATGCGCTTATGCGTCCACTTCGCTTCATGAATAAGTATAACCATCTGTCTGTGCGTAGTGCTGTATCAATTATATTAGATAGAATTTTCTCTGATTTCAATTAAATTTTAGCTAATTAATTTTGTGAATTTTTCTCTGCACATCAAACTTTGTTGATAGTATATTTCAAAATCAGCAAAAAAGTTTTTTAAAAAAATTGGTGTAGAGTTATTATAAAGTGAAATATATTATTTGGGAGTTTAACCATGGATATTATGAAAAAAATCGAACTTGAACAAATGAGAACTGACGTTCCTAAATTTAAGTCAGGTGATACTGTTAAAGTTCATTTACGCATAGTAGAGGGCGAAAAAGAAAGAATTCAGGTTTTCCAAGGTAACGTAATTCGCATTCAACGCGGCACTACTGGTGCTACTTTTACAGTTCGTAAAATTTCTGATGGCGTTGGTGTTGAGCGTATCTTACCTATTCACTCTCCGCTTGTTGACCGTATCGAATTAGTTAGTGAAGGTCGTGTTCGTCGTAGCCGTCTTTACTATCTTCGTGAGCTCAAAGGTAAAGCAGCTCGTATTAAACCTAAAAAGCGCTTCTAATTCTTTTTTAGAAGAACTTTTTCTGATACGGAGAAACTTATTTTTTAAAGTTTCTCCGTATTTTATTCATTTTAAACGATTTATTAAATCGACTCATTAGTCACGTCTACAGTTTATGAAAGAAGATAACTCAAATCAAAGCTGGGGCAAATTACTGGCAGAAGATAACATTGCAAAGGATAATGTTTTGCATGGTTATTTTCCACAATTTAGGTCGAATTTGGTTGCAGGAATTGATGAAGCCGGGCGTGGTGCGTTTGCCGGTCCTGTTGTTGCGGCTGCAGTTATATTACCTGAAAAGTGTGAAATTGTTGGACTTGCTGATTCAAAAGCTTTATCCGAAACACAACGTAGTGGTTTAAGTGCTCAAATTGGTATGCAAGCTGTTGCTTGGGGTATTGGTCTTTCATGGCAACGAGAAATTGATGATATCAACATATTGCAAGCCACGTTCAAAGCAATGGCAAGAGCCTTGGCTGCTATGAAGTTTAGTACAAGTGCTTGTCTTGTTGATGGAAATCATAAAATCCCTAAATCTTATCTTGATTTATACAATATTAATAAAGAAATGATGCAACAAAGTGTTGTTGATGGTGATGCTTACGTACCTGTAATTTCAGCTGCTTCAATCTTAGCTAAGACCTTTAGAGATGAACTTATGACTAAGCTTGATAGAATGTACCCACAATACGGATTTGAAAAGCATAAAGGCTATGGCACTCAGCTTCACCGTGATAAATTAAAAGAATTTGGACCATGTCGCTTTCACCGTCTTAGTTTTAAGGGAATTAGTGAACAGAACAAGCAAAGTCAAGGTAGCCTATGCTAAAAAAGTTAAAATCTTTTTTGCAAAAGCCAACAAAAATAAATCATAAAGCATACCTTGGAAAATTAGGTGAAGACACTGCCGCAAAATTTCTTAAAAAAAATGGATACAAAATACTTCATCAGAACTGGCGACACAAATCATATGAAATTGATATAATTGCCACAAAAGATGAAGAATTAATCTTTGTTGAGGTGAGAACCAAAACAAAGGACACAATGACCACTCCTGCCCAAAGCATTACCACAAAAAAACAAAATATTCTTTTAAAAGCAGCTACAATTTACCTTACTAATTTTGACTGTTGGCATTTAGCTTGCCGTTTTGACTTTATTAGTGTAGTCATAGAGAATAATTCTATAAACTCTGTGGAGCATACTAAAGATGCCTTTAATTTCACTATGGATAGTTGCAACACCTCTTGGCAACCTTAAAGATTTCTCTCCTCGTGCAAAAGAAGTTTTGAGCGAAGTTGATTTTGTACTTACCGAAGACACTAGACGTGCAGGAATTTTATGTAAGAATTCTGAAGTTGAAGTTAAGCGTTTTATAAGCTTTCATGAACATAATGAATTGCATAAAATTGAAAAAGTCCTTGAGCAGTTAAAAGAAGGGAAAACTTGTGCTATAATTTCTGATGCTGGCATGCCACTTATGGCAGATCCTGGGTATCGCCTTGTTTGTGCATGTAAAGAACATGGTTACAAAGTTAGTGTTGTCCCTGGAGCATGTGCCGCTATTACAGCTCTTGCGGCGAGTGCAATTGCACCAATGCCTTTTAGTTTCTTAGGTTTTTTACCTCGCAATAATTCTGATCAAAAACGATTATTCGAATTATATAAAACAATTAATAACACCTTAATTTTTTACGAAAGTAAGAACAGATTAATTTCAACACTTGAAAATGCCTATGAAATTTTAGGCAATAGAGATTTCTGTATTGCTCGTGAAATGACTAAGACTAACGAAGAATTTATTTATGGTTCTTTAAATAACTTAGACGGTCTAGATGAATTACTAGGTGAAATAACTGTTGTTCTATCTCCTGCTAAGGAAAAATTGCAAGATTCAAATGAAGAAATCATTTCATTAATTAATGAAGAATTGAAGAGCGAAGATCATGCCAAAGATATTGCAAAAAGAATACATGCAATGACTGCCGGTTATACTGTAAAGCAAATTTATAATATGGTAATTGAGCAAAAAAAATAATTTTTTTAATGAGGTTAACATGTCTGAATATTTATCAAGCAGAACTGATATTGTAACTAGTATTTTTGAATTATTCAAGACTGGACCTGGTCCATCAAGCTCTCATACGATGGCTCCAATGGCGGCTGCTTATGATTTTTATAAAATTTGCAAGCAGCTTGATTCATCTATAATTAATAAGGCTCATAAATTTGAAGTCATGCTACTTGGCTCATTATCTGCTACTGGTAAGGGTCACGGAACTGATATTGCTGTTATTGCTGGTCTTCTCGGTAATCAACCAGCTTCTTGCCATCATGATTTACTAAGTCAAATTCAACATTCAAATCAAGACTATACTGTCCGGCTTAATGATAAAATATTAAACTTAAATTTAAATGACGTAAAATATGGCTCAATCATAACGGACAAAGATTTTAGCAACACTTTAATATGTTATTTACTAGACACTGACAGTAATATCCTTTTTGAAAAAGAATATTATTCAGTTGGTGGTGGATTTATTCAGTGGAAAGGCTGGAAAGCTAAAGAGTGCGGCAAGCCAAAATATCCCTATGGTACAATGCATCACCTCTTAGAACATGTTGAAAATACTGGCTTAACCTTACACGAAATTGTTCTAGACAATGAAAGTGCAATCACCGGCATGTCCCGACCAAAAATTTACGAAAAACTAGAGCAAATTATGGAAGCTATGTGCGTAAGTGTTGAAAATGGTCTTAAAAATGAAGGCTTTTTACCTGGTGATTTATATGTAACTCGCAAGGCGAAAAGCGTATTAAAAAGTGCTGAAAAAAAACCGCATGCTATTGATAAATTTTTAGGTCGCTTAAACGCTTATGCTTTTGCTACATCTGAGGAAAATGCTGCTGGAGGAACGATTGTTACTGCCCCAACTTGCGGGTCAGCTGGAGTCATGGCATCTATTCTATATGCTATGCGCCATAATTTGCATATTGGTGACCGTGCTCTTCGTGAAGGTTTTTTAGCTTCTGCTGTAGTTGGCTTTTTAGCAAAAAATAATGCTGGAATTGCAGGAGCTGAAGTTGGTTGTCAAGGAGAAGTTGGAGTTGCCTGCGCAATGGCAGCAGCAATGCTCGCCCATACAAAAGGATATTGTGCAAAAATAGTTGAAAATGCAGCAGAAATTGCCCTTGAGCATCACCTCGGTTTAACTTGCGACCCTATTGGAGGTTATGTACAAATCCCATGTATTGAGCGCAATGCGGTTGGAGCTGTAAAAGCCTATAATGCATGTTTACTTGCAACTTGTGAGCCTGAGGATTCTCACCAAGTTAGCCTTGATGCCGTAATTTTAGCAATGGCAGAAACTGGGCGAGAAATGTGTTCAAAATACAAGGAAACAAGCGAAGGTGGTCTAGCTGTTAGCATCGTTGAATGTTGATTTTATACAAATATTCTTTAAATCAACTAAACATAAAAGCTACAACATTTCAAATAAATGCTCTGTTGTGAATTTAACATGTTTATGCATAAGCTCATACATCTTCATACTATCTCGATCTGCAAGTGCAGCCAAAAATTCAGCATGATCAACGGCAGAAATATCAGTTTTTGAAGGAATTCGCATAAAAACAGTTCTTGTGATTGAAGATTTGCGCCATAGTCCCATGACTAAATCATATAAGGTTTCATTCCCACACCGAGAATAAATATACTCATGAAACTTCCAGTTAAGATCTTCATATCCTATAACATTTTTTTCTTCTGCACACTTACACATTTCATCATGCAAATCAGTTAAAAAGGCAATATCTTCAGCTGTTATAAGTGGAACAGCTAAAGAAGCAGCTAAAGCTTCAATATTTTGCCTAACAATCATAATGTCATATAATTGCTCAATACTATGTGAAATAACAGTTGCACCAGAATGCGGTGTTATTTCGATAAAACCATCTTGCGCTAAGCGATTTAAGGCATCTCGAACAGGCATTGCACTAACTTTATATTGTTTTGCAATTTTTGAAACTATTAGCCTATGCCCTGGTGAAAGTTCACCGTGAGCTATTTCATGTTTTAATTTATTATAAATCCATTCACTTTTTGTGATAAAACTATTTACAACTTGCTGTTGATCGGTATTTTGAAAAGCCATATTTACTCCATAAAACAATGTTCAGTGACAACTGTTAAAAGTGATAGCTTATATTAAATAAAACATCAAGACTTAAAAAAACAAAAAAAACTATAGTTTTTATAAACCATCAAAATAAATTGGCATGTAAAGTATTTTTTTTACATGCCAACTCATTATTTTAGTTTTTAATGGATAGTCCAACCACCATCTACAGTTAAAACATGACCTGTCACCATATCAGCACCAGGTGAAAGTAAATATAAAACAGCAGCAGTAACTTCACCTGATTTTGCCAAGCGTTGAATTCTCAATTTGCTATATACATAATCACTGAAATCTTTATCAGCTAACATATCTTTTGTCATTGCAGTTTCAACAAAAGTTGGTGCAACAGAGTTTGTAGTAATGTTATACTTTGCCCATTCATAAGCCATTACACGTGTAACTTGGTCAATTGCTCCCTTACTTGCACAGTAAGCCGCACGCCAATGCGCTGCACGTTGACCACATTGAGATGACATATTAACAATTTTACCATAATTTTGTTTAATCATAATTTTACCAACAGCTTGTGCACAGAAAAAAGCACCGCGCAGGTTGATATTTAAAACAAGATCCCAAATTTGTGGTGTAATTTCAGCAGTTGGCTGTGGCTTATTAACACCTGCATTATTAACTAAATAGTCAATTCTACCCATGTTTTTATTAGCAAGCTCAGCATGTGCATCAAGCTCTTCAACTTTAGTTACGTCAACAACTTGAGTCCAAGCTTTGCGACCTAAAGCTTCAATTTCAGCTGCTGCAACTTTTAATTCTTCTCCATCAATATCCCATAAAGTTACATCAACTCCGTATCGTGCTAAACCTAAAGCAATGTCTTTACCAAGACCACGTGCAGCACCTGTAACTATAGCTTTTCTACCTGTCATATCAAATTCTGGTTGCATAATTATCTCCTATTTACAAAATTTACTTTTATTTTTTAGATAAGCTGTAAGCTATCTAATTAAATTACCCTTTTCATCAAACTCATAATAAAATGGTTCTGAAACTTGCTCTATACGTTCATCATTTGCATATTTTTTATACAATGATTCAGAAATCGTAATATATTCTACTTGTTCAGTATTTTCAATATGCACTATATCAAATTCTTTTGTTGTATCCTCACCAAGAGATTTATAAAGTGCCATATGCATAGCATGCTTTTCACTACCCATAATTAGCGGAAGTTTAGCTGGCGCAAAATTACCTGAAGTCATAGCATTTGCATATGTTGGAAGAGGATCATAAGCCTCAAGTGCCTTCAGTGTAGTAAAATCAACTACCCCCATACCAATCCCGCTGCCATGAGATTCTTTTGAAATACCAAAAACAATTCTAGCCCTTGCACTAACTCCACCAGAGGCATATGGCAATACAAAAGTACCTGTGATATTAGGATCCATGCCTGAACCACTAAAGTTTTTACCTATTTCATCAACGATTAAGACGTCCAAATCGTTAAAGTAAATTTGCCCCATATATTTAAAGGCTTCTTGTAACAATGCTGGCTCTTTTTCCATAAACTCAGATGCTTGCATAGCAACAACTTTTGCAGTTTTATAAAAAGCATTTTCAATTGTTGCAATGCCACCAATAATTGGAGCATTGTCAATAATGCTTTGTCCAATTAGCGGAATACATTCACGAAAAACGCCAAAGCCTGCCCTATGAACTGCCATTGCACCATTATGCTTGCCAACGCCAATAGCTAGCATTTTCATAAGTCCACTTTCATACTCACCACGAAAAGCCGTGTGTGGCTTAATTCTACATAAAATAATGCAAGCATCTGCCTTTAAAACATCATCAGCAACATGAACTGGAATTCCTTTCACTGTATCAACTACAGTAGTATCTAAATTGCTTATAACTGGCGCACCCATAGCGCTTTGCGTAATTCCAAATTCTTCTAAAATCTCGGCTTGCCCTTCATTAGTCGCACCACCATGGCTACCCATAGCAGGAACAATAAAAGGCTGTGCACCAAGTGATTTTACCCATTCGACTGTTTTTTTTGTAATAAGACCAATATTTGCTACACCACGGCTACCAACACAAAGTGCAACTCTTGCATCTTTTTTGATTTTATCTTGCAAACCACTATTTGCTATTTGCTCCATCAAAGCACTTTCAATATCTACAATCTCATCATCTGGAAAAGATTGACGCACTTTAACCATTTTTGGCAATTCTAACCCTTGAGTAAATTTATTGTAAAAATCCTCTGGAAATAGAAATTTAGATAAAAAATCGCTCATTTTAATTCCTATATTTAAAACTTAAGGGCTAGCAAAAACTAGCCCATAAAAATTATAAAACTTGCTTATTGACAACAGCAACAGTTTCTAAGCAACCAGCCACAAAGTCATTAACATTTTGAGCGCACTGTGTTGCCATTTTAATTGCACCTTCTTTAGTCATTGCAGCATTGTGTGGACTAACAACAATATTATCAAGTGCAAATAATGGATCATCTGAACTTGGTGGTTCACTTTCAAAAACATCTGTTGCATATCCTGCAATTGTCTTGTTTTTAAGTGCTTCAACCATATCTGGCTCATTTACAATACCACCACGTGCACAGTTAACAACAAAGGCACTATCTTTCATAAGTTCAAATTCTTTTTTACCAAATAAATTGCGTGAAATATCAGAAAGTGGCATATGAAGTGATACATAATCCATTTCTGGTAAGCTTGCATGTAAATCACTTATTAATTTAGCTTCTGGATAGTTTAAAGTGTCATTAGTTAAAAACGGATCGTAAACATAAATGCTCATGCCAAAACATTTGCATAGGTCAGCTAAAGTCCTACCAATACGCCCAAAACCGCAAATAAGAACACTTTTTTCAGCGATACAGCAAGCATTTACTGTTTCTCTAATTTTATAATTACCCTCACGAGTTGCTTTATCGTTTAAATACATATTTTTTGAAATAGCAAGCATTAGCGCAAGTGCATGTTCTGCTACAGAATAAGCATTCGCTTTATAGGCAATTGCTACAGGAATATTGCGACCTGTTAAGTGTTCAACAGCAATATTATCAACACCAACACCATGCTTAGAAACCATTTTTAAATTCTTAGCCTTAGCTAAAAGTTCAGGACTTAATTCTTGAGTTCTAACTGTTATAATATCAGCATCAACAATCTCCTCTTCAAGCTTAGTCATATCATCAAGAACAGTTACATTTAACTTTGGATTGTTGAATAACATATCCAAGCCTTGTTGATTAAATGATTTAACTACGAGAACTTTCATTATATTTACTCCTTAATTTGTTTTTTACGAGATTTTAAAACTGAGAACACTATTGAAACAATTGTTAATGCGATAAATGTGCCTGAAATTGGTTCAGTTAAAAATGGCATATAGCTTCCATCTGAAAAAGATAAACCACGCCTTAAGTTCTGTTCACATAAAGGACCAAGAACAAAACCTAAAACAATTGGAGGAAGAGGAAAGTTGAACTTTTGGAAGAAATATCCTACACAGCCAAAGAATAACATTGTGCCAACATCAAAAATACGTCCGTTTAATGCAAATGCACCCACAAAGCACATACCAACAATAATTGGAAGTAACACATAGCGTGGAATTAATAATATTTTTGTCAAAATAGGCATTGCTGCAATCATAACAATGAGCATAATAATATTACTCAAGTTAAGTGCGGCAAAGATAGTGCTAACTAAGTCTGCATTTGCCATAAATAACATTGGTCCAGGTGAAATACCATGTATCATAAATGCACCAATAAGCATTGCTGTAACTGTATCCCCTGGAATACCAAGAGTTAAAAGTGGAATTAAAGCACCACCAACAGAGGCATTGTTTGAAGACTCAGAAGCAACAATACCTGACAAAGTGCCTTTTCCATAAAGTTCTGGGTGCTTGGAGTATTTTTTAGAAGTTACGTAAGCAATAATATTAGCAGTACCACCACCAATACCTGGCAAAATACCAATTCCAAGTCCTAGAATTGAAGAGCGTAAGAAGTTTACAAATTCTTCCCTAAATTCTTTGAAGCTAATTAACATACCCTTGAAAGATACTTTATCAACATTTAATTTTGCTTCGCCAAGTTTACCCTCTGTCGCAACTAAAAGCTCTGGCAAACAGTATAAACCGACCAACATCGGTAAAAGACCAAAGCCAGCACTCAAACTATCCATTCCAAAGGTAAAACGTGGAAAAGCATCAATAGGCGCAACACCAACTGTAGCAAAGGCAATACCAAATAATGCGCTAACAACACCTCGTGGCAAGGATTTATCACTTAAGCCTGCTACCATTGTCATTGAGAAAATCGAAATACTAAAATATTCAAATGGTCCAAATTGCAAGGCAAAATCAGCAAGCGGAGGCGCAATAAACATCAAGGCAATAAAGCTAACTAAACCGCCTAAAAATGAAAATATTACACCACCAGCTAAAGCCTTTCCGGCTTGCCCATTTTTTGTCATTGGAATACCATCAAAAGTTGTGGCAATCGAAGCAGGAGTTCCTGGAATATTTAACAAAATTGCTGATATTAAACCACCAGAAATACCACCAATATAGATAGCACTCAAAAGTGCCAAGCTTGAAGCAGGTTCCATACTAAAGGTAAGTGGTAAGGCTAACGCTACACCCATAGTTGCTGTTAAACCAGGAATTGCACCAAAAATAATGCCAATTACTGTTCCAAAGAAAACTAGCATTAAATTCATTGGTTCAAGAACTGTATAAATCCCTTCAATCATAGTAATTCCCTTATATTATAGCCAAATGGCTGTTAAGTCCTAAGTAATAATTAAAACAACACATTTTTTAAGATACCATGTGGAATATTTATTTCCATTAGTACCGCAAAAACATAATAGAAAAAGCCTGTCATAATTAAGGCACTAAACCATACTATTGGCATTTTCATCTTTTTTTGATTGTCTAAAATATAGATTTGTAAGCCAAGATAAAGAAAGGTTGAAATTAAATAACCTATAGTGTCAAAGCTTAAAACATAAGCCAGTAAAATTACAAAAGTTGAAATAACTCGAGGATTTTTGATAAAACCTAAATCAACATTATAAGTTTTACCTTTAAATATTTCAAAAGCAACAAAGCCTAACATTATAAATATTAAAGTTGCAATTAATTGTGGAAACATTGCAGAACTACCAGCCAAAGTTCCTGTATCTTTAATGTCATAAGATGCTATTAAATATACAATTGTAGCAATACAAAGTATTACCAGAAAAATAAGTTCTTTTTTTGCATTTGTATTCATATATTATGCCTTCTTAATAGAAGCCTTGCTAGAATTAACTAGCAAGGCTTAAGTTAATTACTTGGAGTCTTTTGCAAGTCCGTCTAATAATTCATAGTATGCTTTAATGTCTTCTGCTGCTTTATCAGCTGGTAAGAAATTAGGTGTACCATAAATTGCTTTTTCGCTTTCAGCAAATTCAGGTGAATTAATTGCTGTTTCTAAGTACTCTGTAAATACTTTTTTAACATCTTCAGGTGTACCTTTTGGCATAAATGCATAGAATTTTTTGACTAAATCAATGTTGTATCCTGATTCAGCTGCTGTTGGAACATCTGGCAATTGCGGATGTCTTTCTTTTGAAAGAACAGCTAATGCTTTTAATTTACCACTTTTAATGTAGTCTTTAACCATGCCATATGTACCAATATAACAGTCAAGTCTACCAGCTAAGGTTGAAGTTAATTTTTGAGCACCATCACCAGCATCAACTATTTTAAATTTAACACCAGCTTCTTTTTCTAGCAATTTAGCTTGAAAATATGACCAGTTGCCTGTAAGTGAAGCATATGTAAGCTTATTAGGGTTTGCTTTTGCATAAGCCATCATATCTTTTAAAGTTTTCCAATCTGGATGAGTTTTAGGGTTAATTATGATAACGTCAGAAGCATCAGTATAGGTTCTGCCGATCAAATCCATATCTTTGTAACCATAATCAACTGTGCCAACGATCTCACTAATTAAAAGTGTTGGGTGGTGTATAAATGCTGTATAGCCATCTGGGTCGGCATCAATAACATATTTAGTTGCAATTGTACCACCAGCACCACTCATGTTTTGAACAACGACTGGCTCTTTAGTCTTACCGCTCATTGCTTTTACTAACATTCTTGCATGTAAGTCAGAATCACCACCCGGATTATATGGGATAATGATACGAACACTACGCTCTGGATATTCTGCAAATGCTATACTTGCACAAAAAACCATCATCAACGTTAACACCAAACTCTTAAGTAAACCTGATTTCATAAGAACTCCTCAAAAAAAATTAACTAAAAATCAAAACACCACTAACCTTTTAAAGCGGTCATTAATCTTTTACCTTCATTAAGAATAGAGCTATGCTCTGAACCCATTAAGAAAAAGGTCATGCCCATTTTTTTATATGCATCAAATTTGCTTGCGTCTCCAAGATAAATACCTACCCCAATGTTAGCTGCTCTTGCTGCATCACAAATTCTTTGAATTGCTTTTTGCACAACTTCACTATCAGGGCTTGTTTGACCATAAGCAACGGTTAAATCCATTGGTCCAATAAAGAGTGCATCTAAGCCCTCAACCTTTGCAATATCTTCAACACATTCAACAGCTTCAACATCTTCAATAGTTGCGATTACGCAAGTTTGCTCTGCTGTATCTGCCATGTGCTCTGGCAAGCTTTTTCTAGTATATCTTGCTGCTCTTGTGCTACCAGCAAAGCCACGCCCAAATGGTACGCCATACTTTGTACCTAAAACGATATGCTCTGCATCTTCAACAGAGCGTATATGTGGAACAAAAATACCTGTACCACCACAATCAAGAACAGTTTGCATTTCTGAATGACTATTTGAAGACATTCTTGTAATAACAGGAATACCACCAGCTCTTGCTGCAATCATACAAGTATCAACAGTTGAATTATCAAAAGGTGCATGCTCTTTATCAAGCACCACGAAATCAAGACCAGACAAGCCTAATAATTCAAAGATAATTGGGTGCGGTGTTTTTACAAAAAAAGCACCTAATATCTCTCTACCACGTAAACGTTTTTTTAAATCACTTGTTTCCCATTTCATTTTAAATGCTCCTAAATTATATTTTTTTTTGATTAGAAAAGTCATGAACATTATATATTTTATCAAATATATAATGTCTATTATCCACAAGATAATACAAAAGTCAAGACATTTTATCAAATTTTATTGCATACTTTTCTAATTTATATCAAAAAAATAGATATGCATAATATACTGTTTATACGTATAATTTTAAAATAACAAATTTCTTTCTCAGCAAATTTTCTAAAAAGCTATTGACATATTTTTGCACTCATGGCATAAACAAATATCAAATATCAAATATAATATTAGAGCAACGCTATTCACAGCTAAAACCTAGAAAAGGAAATTAAATGTTACACGAAACTAGCGAAAACAAAGCAGACGAACTTCCATTTTTAACAAAAAATGAGTGGGTCTACGTAAAGTTAAAAGAAAACATTGCAAATGGCACTCTTTTACCTGGGCAGCGCCTGATTGTGTCAAAAATAGCAGACGACCTCAAGGTTAGCCCGATGCCTGTTCGTGAAGCAATTAATCGTTTATGCCAAGATGGTTTTGTGGTGAAAACTCCACATACTGGAGCAAGTGTATCCTCGATTTCACATGAGCAATTATATGAAATCATGAATATTCGCCAAGAGCTTGAGGCATATGCCGCCTCGCTTGCAGTTTCAAATATAGATGACAATGGTGTAATTCACCTTGAAAATTTAATTTCTAAGATGGAAGAATGTTACACTAAAAGTGGTAGCGATGATTATGAATCTTTGAATTGGGAGTTTCATCAATTCTTATATAACAATTGTGGCAATAAGACACTCTATGATATAGTTGCCAGTCTTTGGCATAAATCAAGTGTAACAAGAATGATTTTTGTGCGCTTACCAGATAAACTTGAGCGTTCATTCACTGAACATTTAGAGCTAATGAAAGCGATAAAAAAACGTGATGCAGGGCTTGTTAGAGAGCTTATGTATAACCATATTAAGTACACAACTGACCGTGTGGCTTACGTGATTAAGGCAAATCAAAGGTAACAATTTAAAAAAAAGAGGAATTTTTATGAAATTTAAATTTCTACTCAGCACACTTTTAGGCTTAGGTTTACTCGTTGGCACAAATGCAATCGCAGCTGATAAGCGCATTGCAATTGGTGCTTCAAACTCTCAATCAGCACACTATGCTTATTTTGCTTCTTTAGCTAAAGTTGTTAATGATGCTAAAGTAGGTCTTAACCTTTCACTCGTTGAAACAGGCGCTGGTGTTGATAACTTAAAACGTTTTGACCGTGGTCAGCTTGATATTGGTCTTATCACTTCAAATGCTTTATATGAAGCATATAATGGCAAAGGAATCTTCAAAAAGCCAATTAAAAGTAAAATCTTATGGATTTACAATTTAGCAGCTCAAAATGTAATTGTACGCCAAGACTCAGGTGTAAAAACTATTGCTGAGTTAACTGGCAAAAAATTAGGACCTGGTATGCGTGGTTCTGGTACTGAGCAAGCTAGTGAAGCTGTATTTAAAGCTTTAGGCGTTAAACCTGAGTTTGTTCGTGGTTCTAACGCTGAAATCACCGACGCAGTTAAAGATAAGCGCTCTATTGGTATCGTTCAATCTTCTGTAGGCACTGGTTTTAACCCGCTTACAACTGACCTTGCAACCTTCACTCCTGTGTATTGCCTTGGCTTAACAGCTGAAGAAGAAGCTATCATTAAAAAAGAAGTTCCTGAATTAGCAGTCGTTGAGATGCCTGGTGGTGAACTCATGGGTCGTGGACCTTACAAAATTTGGGCATTCTTAATTGGTACAGGTGCTGCTCCTAACTTAGATGATGAAACTGCTTATAAGTTAACTAAATTAGCATGTGAAAACATTGCACCACAAAAAGCTTCTTTTGGTGCTGGGCTTATCAGCGAAAATTTAGCTGAAGCAACCTTAAAATATGCAACAACTCCTCTTCACCCTGGTGCTATTAAGTACTATGAAGAGAAAGGTTATACAGTTCCTGCTCACTTAAAAGACTAGTTTCTTTAAAAACAAGTTTGGCTACTCATATTAGATATTATGAGTAGCCAAAAAATTCAAGATAATACGGAGTAACACATGTCTTTTACAGATGAAACCCCCGAATTACAAAAAGATTTTCGTAGTCGTGCCACGCAATTAATTGCGATTTTTATTGGCGCATTTATGTTTTATACTTCTGCTTTTGGTTCTTTCGAAAGTTTAATTCAACGCTCATCGTTTTTAACAATGGTGGCACTTATGGGTATATTACAATACCCTCTTTTAAAAAATACAAGTCTTGCTTGGCTTGGCAGAATAGTTGATAGCTGTATGGCTTTAGTTGTAATAAGTTCTACCTACTACATTATCACTAACTACACTATAATTATGACTGAAAGCCCGTTTGCTGAAAATATTGACGTTTTCTTATGCTATGCAACAGTTTTAGTTTTGCTTGAATTATCAAGACGTGCTGTTAGCTGGTTATTTCCTATCTTAGTTATTGCCGGCATTGCTTACGCTATGCTTGGTCATAATTTAGAAGGAAGTTTTGGTCACCGTGGATTTTCATATGACTATGTTGCTGAAATCATTTTTCTAAGTGATAAAGGTCTATATGGCATGTTAACAGGTGTTGCTTCAACTGTTTTAGCTGTTTTCATTTTATTTGGTGCTGTATTACTTCACACTGGCGCTGGCAAAACTTTCTTTGACCTTGCGGCTCGTTCTGGTGGTTCTTCACCTGGTGGAGCAGCAAAAATTGCAACCATTGCTTCTGGCTTTTTTGGAATGATTAGTGGTTCATCTGTTGCTAACGTAGCTACAACAGGTAACTTCACTATTCCACTTATGAAAAGATTAAAATACCCTGCACCTTTTGCGGCAGGTGTTGAAGCCATCGCCTCAACAGGCGGACAAATTGCCCCCCCAATCATGGGTACTGCTGCTTTTGTTATGGCTGAATTTGTTGGCATTAACTACTGGTTAATTGCTGTTTCTGCGATTATTCCTGCTGCTCTTTTCTATCTTGGTGTATTTTTAACAATTCACATTATTGCAAAACGCCAAGACTTAGGAAGAGTTGATGAAAGTGAATTACCAGACTGGAGAGATGCTGTTAGCTTTAAGCGTTTAACCCCTATTGTAGCCTCCTTTGCTGGTTTTGGATTTGGTATCTTGCAGGGCTACTCAGTACCGCTTACCGCTATTTGTGGTCTTTTATGCTTGCTTGTTAGCTATGTTTTCTTTGCAGTACTTGATAGAACTCCTATCAAAAAAATTATCGAAACTATTATTTATGCTTTAGAAGAAGGTGGAAAAGGCTTAGTAATTGTTGGTATTTTATTAATTGTTGCTCAAGTTTTTGTATCAATGATGAACTTAACTGGACTTGGTGTTGCCCTTACTAATGCAATCTTAAATTTAGGTGGCAATAATGTTGGTCTTATCATGTGTATTATGGCTGTTGTTTGCTTAATCGCAGGTATGGGGCTTCCAACTTCAGCGGCTTATGTTTTGGTTGCAGCAGTTTTTGCACCTTCACTTATTCAACTTGGAATTGAACCATTAACTGTTCATTTCTTTGTTTTATACTATGCTACCCTTTCTGTTATTACACCGCCTGTTTGTGTTGGTGTATTCGTTGCGGCTGCTATAGCTGATACAGGCTGGGGGAAAACTTCAAGCTATGCTGTTCGTTTAGGCGTTACAGCTTATGTTCTACCATTAACCTTCGTACTTTTACCTGGTATGTTATGGCAAGGTAGCCCAATGGATATTGGTCTTGCATTTGCTTCAGGCATGGTATTTACAATTGCAACTGCTTATATGTTTGGTGGTCAGCCAGTATTTAAAAGCAAGTTGACTATTGGATTATGGATAATTCCGCTTGTACTTGGAATTATGCCAAACTGGTATGCATCAGCTATTGGAGCTGTTATCCTTGTTGCTATGATTATGGCAGCTAATAAATTAAATCAGCAGGAGTTAGGACATGTCTAATCCAGGTTTTAGAATTAAAAAGAACTTTGAACGCCCAAGCCAAGAAATTATTGATAAGTTTGCAAAATTGCCAGTTGCAAATATTGGCGATGCAATGAACCGTATGTCTTGTATGAAGTCAAGAGTGCGCCCGCTTAATAAAACTCCTTTATGCGGACCTGCTTTTACTGTTAGAGCTCGTGCTTGCGATGTTTTACTAATGCACAAATCACTTGATTTAGCTAAACCAGGTGACGTTATTGTAGTTGATGTTCAAGGCGATACTACTTATGCAATCCCTGGCGAGTTAATGGCTGAATGGGCAAGAGATAAGGGCATTAAAGGCTTTATTGTTGATGGTTGCGTTCGTGACTTAGACACCTTAAGCGAAATGAAAGATTTTGCCGTTTATGCCGCTGGCATTAACCCGAATGGTCCAATGAAAGTTGGTGGCGGTGAAATTGGTTTTCCAATTAGTTGCGGTGGCATTGTTGTAAACCCTGGTGATATTATTGTTGGTGACCAAGACGGTATTGCTGTTATTAGCCCTCAAGATGCTGATGTTGTTTACGAAAAAGCCCATGCTAATTTTGTTCGTGAAAGCAAAATCAAAGAAGATATTAAGGCTGGAACTTGGGATCGTAAATGGATTGATGAAGCTTTAGAACAGTATGGTTGTGAATTTGTAGATTAACTTTATCTTAAGTTTTATAATGAAAATGGTACTGTGCTATTCAACGAGTAGCACAGTATTTTTTTTAACTTCAAGCTAAAAGTTTAAAAAAGTACTTGATATCTAGATAAAATATTGCAATACTGAAATATATTTTATTAGAATTAAATGTTTGTATATTTCAAAAAACTTCATCATTTTAACTGTCTGGAGTGAGCAAAACCATGAACATATCAATTCCTAAGCCCTATTTAATAGTTATAAGTCTTTTACTGCTTTATTTTGCATGGGGAACTGCCTTTATCGCAAATAAACTTGCATTAGAATATTTCCCTGCACTACTTGTAGTCGCCTTGCGCTTACTCATTGGAGGAGCATGCTTGCTTGGTTTTTTGCTTTATAAGGGTAAAAAACTCGACATGAACTTACAAAAATTTAAAAGCTATAATATTTCCGCTTTTTTATTAATGTTTTGCGCTACAGCTTTTTTAGTAAAGGGTCAAGAAAGTGTTTCTTCTGGACTTGCATCAATTATTTATGGAGCCTCACCGATTTGGATGTTGCTCGGTGGCTGGTTAATTTGGGGGGAAGCTCGCCCTAGCATAAAGCAATTCCTTGGACTATTTCTTGGCTTTATTGTTATTACTGGGCTTGGTTACTATCAAGGTGATATTGGTGGAAATTCTTTTTTTGGAATGACTCTAATTGTGCTTTCAACTTTTTCATGGGTTTGGGGTTCATATGTTTCAAAAAATGACAAAGCAACAGCTAGCGATGATGTTTTTATTTCAAGTGCTATACTAATGTTAGTTGGTGGCTTTCAATCACTTATTTTCTCCTTTGCCATAGGAGAACAGCTTGATTTTAGTATATTAACTTTCGATGCTTTTTTACCTGTTTTACACCTTTCGCTTGTTACTTGTGGGGTAGGTTATGTATGCTATTTCTGGCTATTTGATGAGGTCTCACCAGCAGCAGCAATTTCTTATGTTTATGCAAGCCCTATTATTGGTGTGTTTTGCGGTTGGCTAATTGGTAATGAGCACTTTGATTATATTACTATTTTGGCATGTTTTGCCTTAGTAATATCCGTTGTTTTGACTACTCGAAAATGAGTTTATACTTATGTATTGTATAAAAAAGAAGCTAGTTGCCTCCTTTTTATACAATACGAAATCAATAATTTTTAAGCTGTTTCTTTCATCTTAATTGCTTCTTGCTCTAGATTAAATTTATCTTGCTCTGTAAGTTTCAAGGCAGCCGCAAGACCATCTAAATAGCTACGTTCCATGAAAGAATCAATATTAATTGCAACGCAAGAAAGGCGATAAAGATCTCTTGCCTCATCTGGATTTACAATTTTATTAGCTAAAGAATTTGGGTCAACAGGGCAACTTAAAAATCCATCTAAAATATTAGAAATATCTTGCCCTGGAAATAGTGCCTCAACAGCATTATGGATATTTTGCTTTTCATCTTCATCAATATGACCATCAGCACGTGCTGCATAAACCATTGCTTCAATCAGTATTAAGGCAGTGTTAGCTTCTTGAGACACTTGTTGTGTTGGTGCACTTGTAATCGCTTGTGGCTGAGAAGCTTGTGGATTAACAGTATTTGTTTTATCTTGTGACCACTTTTGGTAGAAATTCCAAGCAAGACCGCCAAGAGCCGCTGCACCACCTACAGTTAATGCACCCTTAGCCATTTTTTTAGCACTTTTTCCGCTAAAAAGTGCTCCTAAGATACCGCCAACAGCCGCAGATCCGAGCATACCGCCAACATTAGAACCCTTCATGGCATTTGAAATTGTATCACCAATGCCACCTGCACTTTGGTTAGCTTGCTTTGTCGCACCGCCAAGTACTGAGTTGAGTGTATTTCCAATATCATTTAAATTTCCGCTTTTAAGCTTATCAAAAAAATTCATGTCATCTCCTTTTTTTATATTTCTTGACAATTAATTGTTTCCATAAAACTACTACATTTGATACAGTGTATGATTTTTTATAAAAAACCACATAAAAAACAATAAGTTAATGGCAATAAAGTGTAGTTTTACCTATTTTTGTTTTTTGGTCGAACTTGGCTTGCAAATTCTCTATGAAGCTCTGTGCAATGAATTGTACAGAACTATATTTTTATTAAATACTAGCATTTTAATTCTAATTTATCAACATCTTATACTAAAGATAAAATATATTTTTTTTAAATCTCTTTTTTCAGCTTTACTTATCTTGAAAAAGGCTTATGCTATATTTATAGATAGACAACATTTTTTTGGTATTTTATGCACACTTATTTTATTTTTTTATTTTCTGGCAAAGGGTTTTTTGCTATACTTTTATTTGTTTTGAGTTTAGTTATAAGCTCTAGCTATGTTTATGCAAATGCTGAAAAATCAGAACTTAAAGGTCAAAAACAAAAAAACGAAACAACTACTATTACTATCCCTAAAGATACTCCTCGGACTAAAATTTTAGGGCATAATGCTTTGTTGGTTGAAGACATTAAAGAACTTCCTTCCTCAATTACACAGATGCGTTCTATGTGGCAAAAAGTAGAAGAAGAACATGACACTAAAGTATTTCAAATCAAACACTCTCCGCTTCCACAATATAAAGTTCAGCAGTGGAGTGCCTTAAAATCACGTTTTGGAAAAATGTCTAAAATTTCACAACTTCAAGCAATCAATGGATTTTTCAATAATATCCCCTCAAAAGATGACATTTTAAACTATGGTAAAGATGAATACTGGGCAGCCCCTGGAAAATTTATGTCTAAATTTTCTGGAGACTGCGAAGATTATTCTATTTCTAAATATTTTGCTTTACAACATCTTGGCTGGAAAAAAGAAAATTTATTTGTATTGTTTTTACATGATAATATCAACCAAGGTATGCATTCTGTTTTAGCTGTTAAAAATGGCAACAAAACTTTTATCTTAGACAACTTAAGTCGCCCTGCTCATTTGCTTGTTCCTGCTGAGCAGTACGTTAATCAAGTCAAGCTTCATTCTATGGCTAATTATGAAGGCTACTGGGTCTTTATAAAATAACTTGCATAAGCACACAAAAAAGAATAAAGTCCTTTTTTCAATTTTATATTTCTGCTTTGTATCTTAGAAAGCTTAAATATTTCACTCTAGATTAATAATTCAAGGTTATAAAATAATGTCAGTTTTTTCAGGTTTAATTGTTGGTTTGGGAAATCCAGGAACACAGTATGCAAGCACAAGACATAACTACGGTTTTTTGTGTGTTGATGCCTTACTAGAATATGCTAAAAAGAATAATTTTGATTGCACAGAGCAATCAGGGCAAAAATTTAAATGTGAACTTTTTAGAGTAAAATTGTGGAATAATAAACAATACTTAATTGCTAAACCAATGACTTTCATGAACCTTAGTGGAGAAAGTGTGCAAATGCTTTCTGCGTGGCATAAAATTGAGCCAGAGAAAATTATTGTTATGCATGATGAGCTTGATATACCTTTGAACTCTATTCGCTTTAAAATTGGTGGTGGAAATGCGGGACATAACGGTTTAGCGTCCATTACTTCTTTGCTTGGAACTCCAAATTTTGCAAGACTAAGGCTTGGCATTGGGCGTAGCAAGTTTGCAAAAACTAACGACTGGGTACTTGGCAAATTCACAAATGAAGAATTTAATGTTCTTGATAAAATGTATGAACCTTGTATTGAAACAATAAAAACTTATTATGAAAAAGGCAAAGAGCAAGCCACACGCTATGCAAATGAAATTAGTAAAAAAAATATAGCGCTGGAGAATGAAAAAAAAGCTTCTTAAATTTTAAAATAATATTTTCATATAAATTACAAAATAAAATTGCCAAAAAATAATTATTTTCTGGCAATTTTATTTTATCTGTTAAGTAGTCGATGATGAAAATGACATTGAAAATGACTTTTTCAGTGTCGAGCTAAATCAGCTTTAAAACTTATTTCTTAAGGCTTTCAATAATATTTCTAAGCTCTTGCGCTTGAGAAGATAATGATACAACCGCTTCTGAAGCTTCTGCCATCGCATTATTTGTGTTCATTGCAATATCATTAATCTGCTCAATTGCACCAGTCATTTCACGAACAGTGAATGATTGCTCTTCACTTGCAGTTGCAATTGCGCTAACGCCTTCAGCACTAAGATCTGCCATATGTAAAATATCACGTAACGCTTCACCACTTTGGTTAGCCAAGTTTGTAGCTTCTTCAATACTTTGAACTGCAATGTCAACTTGTTTTACGTTTTGATTTGTACTTTCTTGAATTGCATGAATTGCTTTAGCAACATCAGAAGTAGAAGTAATGGTTTTTTCAGCTAATTTGCGTACTTCATCAGCAACAACAGCAAAACCACGTCCAGCCTCGCCAGCTCTTGCAGCCTCAATCGCCGCATTAAGTGCGAGCAAGTTAGTTTGGTCAGCAATATCAGAAATAACGCTCATAACAGCATTAATTGATTGTGCATGATCTGACAATACATTCATATTGCTACGTAATTTTTCTGACTCTTCTTGAACAGCAACAATAGAAGCTTTACACTTATCAGTAATTTCAGCACCTGCCATTGCTTTAATTTTTGTATCTTCAGTAATTTGAGCACTTTGGCTTGAATTTTTAGCAACATCAATAACAGTTGAATTCATTTCTTCCATTGCATTTGCAGTAGTTGCAATTCTGTTTGCTTGATCATTTACACTATTAGAAGAAATTTCGATTTGCGCTGAAAGTTGCTCAGAGGCTGACGCAACTATATTAACTACATCTTCAAGTTGTCTTGCCGCATCTAATAAGCCCTCACGACGAGCTCTACCGGCCGCCTCAGCAGCTTCATTTGCTTCACGTTGTGCTTGCTCTGCTTGTTCAACAGCTTTTTTAGCTTCGTTAGTTGCTTGTTCTGCTTCTTTAACCATGTGAGCAAGATTTGTAATCATAACGTGCAAGCCACGAGCAAGTGCGCCAATCTCATCAGCACGTTGACCTTTAAGTACAATATCTTCTTCCTGCTCTCTTGTAAGTTCAAGATGCCCCTCTGCAACATAGGTTGAAAGAGCAGCCGCACGGCTTAAATTTGTTGAAATTTCTCTTGCAACATAGAAAATAACACCACCAAGTATTAATGCAATTATAGCTGCAATAATATAAATTTCAGATACCAACTCATTAATTGGAGCTAAAAGTTCATCATTAGGAACATCAATAACAACAAACCAATCTACAACATCAAGAGATCCATAAAAAGCTGTTGATTCAATCCCGTCATATAGAACCGATACAATGCCTTCTTTTGTTGAAGCCATTTTCTTTGTTTGCGGCTCGCTAGCATCACTTTGACCTAAGTATTGATTTTTATTATCCATAACGATATTAAAATCTTGGTCATAAATATATGCTGTCATGTTCTTTGTAAGCTCAAGCCGTGCAAGTGTATTTTGGTTTAAACTCTTCATGTCAAGTCTAAATGCAAACATACCTACAATTTTGCCATCAATTTGAATTGGATTTGCTACAAAAGTTGCAAACTCACCTGTATCAAGAGATTTACGAACTTCAATACTTGCTTTTCCTCTCATGGCTTCTTTGAAAACCTTAAACTCACTAACATTGAGTCCAATTAAGTTTGGATTTGAGTTTGCAATGGCAGTACCCTTTACATCTGCAACAAAACCAAGAGCAATATCAGGGTAAGTATCTACATTTCTTTTAATAAGTGCATTAACATCTAATTGCAGCGCTAAAGTTTCTGGAGAATCTACTGAAATAGCATAAGAATTCATAAAATCCTTAACAATTATTCTACCACTTGCGGTTTCTGTAACACCCTCAATATACGTAAGAATATTATTAATTTCACGAGCTTGAGTAGTTACAAGCTCCCTAATTTGGGTATCATTCACACTTCTAAAACTATTTGTAGCGGTATAAGCTGAAATAAAGGCTAAAACACATAATCCTAAAATAGTCGGCGCTAAAAGAAACAACATCATTTTCTTCAATAAATTAAGGCGCATAGTAAAGAATCCTCCAGTTTGATTTATAAAATAATTTAATGCATGAGTTGAGAATAATACAAGCTAATAGAAAATACAATAAATTTTAATGTTTTTTTTACTATATTGCTATATAGTTGTAGCTGAAAAACAATTACTTCGAATCATAAAAATGCAAGAAAAGTAATTTTTGATTCTTTATTTATTGTATTTTTATTTGTTTATTCTAGATAGTAAAATATTTTATTACAGTGTGTTAAAATATTTTTCATCATCGACTATATAGTAAAAACTACGCTTGATATTAATAGTTCTTTGGTACAAACAAAAAACTGCAACAGTTTTAATAACATATATTTGTTACAAAACTGTTACAGTAAGGAGCTGTGAAATATTAAATTTTATCTAAATTGCTAATATCTTATCGCAAACTAACAAAAACATTTTTTGGAAATATCGGGAGTTGTTCTTTCGTGAATATTTTTCTAGAAACAGTTATTTTTTTGAGCTTAGGAAGTTTAGACGCTTCAGGCACAGCCTTGTAACCCTTTGCTGTTCCAAGATCAAGCTCCACTAAGTTTGGCAATGCACCAATCTGACCCACATTTGTTACATTAGAATCATTCACTCTGAATTTTGCTAAATTTTCTAAGTCTTTAATCACTGATAAATCTAAAGCGGGATTTGCATCTTTTATATTTGCTTTGGTAATTATTAAATCTTCAAGTTTTTTAAGTCCAGCTATTTTTAGATTATCATAATAACCTTCAAAAATATATAATTTTTTCAAATTTTCAAGCTTATAAATAAAGTCAAGTGAAATTGGAGTAGTGTCTTTTATATTGTTATACTCAAAAGTTAATTTTTCTAAAGCTGACATATTTGCAATAGCGGCAAAATTCGTTACAGCCTTACAACGTGCAATTCTAAATTCTTGAACATTTTTAAGTTCAGATACAAAAGCCAAATCTCCAAGGTCGTTTTTCATTGAGCTTATGAAAAGTTGTTTAAGCTTAGGAGCGTTTTTTAAAGGAGTAAAGTCAGTTATGCTTTCATTAAGAAAGGTTATGCTTTCAAGCTTTGGCATATCTTTAATCCAGTCGATTGATGCCATATCGCTATAGCCACCCTCAAAAATTTTGACTTGCTTCAAGCTCTCAAAACTTGAAAAATCAGCTCCATGCACACCGTAATAATTTATTACTTCAAGCTTTGGACATTTTGCTAGTGGGCTAAAATCCTTAACTCGTGCTGATTGAACATCAAAACGTACAAGATTTTTTAAATTAGCAACATCACTTATATCTTTGACAGTTGAAGCATTTATATTTAACTTTGTAAGGTTGGGATAAGTCGCAGAAAGAGGTTTCAAGTCAGATAAATCAAAATAACTTAATCTAATCTCCTTTAAGCCCTCAAGCTTTGGTAAGCCCTCAAGAGAAGTCGCACTCTTAGCCTTAATTGCTACAGCTTTAAGATTGTTTAGCTTTGACATCCACTTTAGGTTTTGACCCTTTGCATCATATTTAACATCAATTTTTTCTAAGCCCTCTAATACTGCTAGTGGAGTAACATCTTGAAGCTTATCAAGCTCAAACTTAAGGCTTTTCAAATTTTTCAAAGTTGCAAGTGGCGAAATATCCGTTATATTATTGTTTTTTCCTATTTCAAGATTTACTATCTCTGGCAGTTCTTTTACAATTGTCTGCAAATCTTCATTTTTAATTTTTTCAAGGCTAATAGGTGTTTTAGCAAGGTTGATTTTATTTTCGGCAATAGCCTTTTTTATGGCAACAATAGCTTCCGGCGTAACACTCTCAACAATGCTAGTTTTCCAAGCAGCCACTCTAAATGAAGGCTTTGCAAAAGCTGGAATACTAATAGCTAAACTAAAAACTATAGATACTATTATTAACTTAAAATGCATAAAAACTCCTTATTTTATAAATTTTAATTTACTATATTGCCACGAAGCGATTTTCAATGACATTAACCACTAGTTCCATGCTAGATTTACAACCAGATTTTAAAAGCATATTTTCAACATGCCGCTTTACTGTGCCTGGACTAATTTCAAGTATTTCAGATATTTCTTTCTTTTTTAATGATTTACACAAGAGTCTAAGCACATCACACTCTCTATCACTAAACCTAACTTCACCATATTCAGTTTGAAGCTTAGCAGCTATGGGAAATATTTTTTCACCACGCACAACTGCCCTAACCGCCTTTAATAGCTCAGCTAAAGGTTGAGCTTTGGAAATAAATGCATTAGCACCGCTTTTTTTGGCTTCTGACATATAAGAAATATCATTATTGCCTGACATAGTGATGACCTTAATATTTGGAAAACGCTCTTTGATTTTTTTAGTTAATTCAATCCCACTATGTGATTTTTCAATATAAATAGCAGTTAAAACAACATCAGGCTGATATTTTGCACATAATTCTTCACCAATAAGACTGCTTGAAGCACCTGCTACAAAAACCATATCTTCTTGGGCATCAACTACACAGCTAAAAGCATCAAGAACAGATTTGTGTTCGTCAATAATCATAACTTTAATCATATCTCCCTCCTTAACTTTAACTACATTAAACTCTTAAATATACCTTAATCACAAACCAATTATCTGCAATCGTTCTATTAATGAACTTCATTAAAAATAATAAAAAAAAAATTTTATCATCATATTCATCATTGTAATGATAAAAAAAATCATCATTTTTTTAATTTTTTCATCATAATGATGGTTGTTTTTAATCATTATGATGTAAAGATTTAATCACATACTCAATTGACATAGTGTATAAAAATCAATATTATTTAACAAAAAATAGGAGAGTATAATATGCGGAAAAATTCATTATTAAGACTAATTGGTTTTTTAATTTGTTTATGTTTCACATTGTCAGCTTGCGACAAGCTTGGTATTTCTTCTAAAGAACAAACTACACTTACTATTTGGCATGTATATGGTGCCCAAACCTACTCTCCGATGAATACAATGATTGAAAAGTTCAATCAAACTGTTGGTAAAGAAAATGGCGTTCAAATAATTGTTAGCTCTGTTTCAAACTCAGCTGCCATACATGATTCTTTGGTTGCAGCGGGTAAAAATGAAGCTGGAGCACCTGAATTACCTGATTTATTCGTATGTTACCCAAAGACCCTAGAAGCTATGGGCAAACACTACGCTCTTGACTGGAAAAAATATTTTTCAAAAGATGAATTAGATACAATCGTACCTGAATTTATTGAAGAAGGTATGTTTGATGATAAACTACTTGTTTTTCCTATTGCAAAGTCATCAAATTCTTTCACTTTGAATGCTGATTTGTTTGAACAATTTGCCAAAGCAACCAATCATAGCTACGCAGACTTAAAAAATTGGGAAAGCTTTTTCAAAGTTACTGAAGATTATTATAAATGGTCAGGTGGCAAATCTTTTTTTATGCACGACAGCTGGATTCAACACCCAATGATTAGTATGGCAAGTTTTGGGACGTCTCTGTTTAGAAATAATGATATCGATTGGGACAACCTTTATTTTGATAAGGTAATGCGTCCTTTAATTCGAGCAGGCATTAGAGGCGAAGTATGCCTAATGTCTGGATTTACGACGAAAGCTATTATGGTTGATGAGGCAGTTGGAGGAATAATGTCTACCGCTAGTATTTTATATTTTAAAGATCACGTAACACATAAAGATAATTCAAAAACTCCGCTTAGACTTCAGTCCTTTCCAATACCATATTTTGAAGGTGCAAGCCAAGTTGCAATTCAACGTGGAACGGGTCTTATTGCCTTGAAATCTACTGAAGCCAAGGAAAAAGCTGCTGCATTATTTTGCAAGTGGATTACGTCTCAAGACATTAATTTAGAATTTACAATGCAAGGTGGCTACTGGCCGGTCCGTAAAACAAGTTTTGATAAAATCAATAATGAACTTGAAAGTTTTGAATTTCAAAGAGATAGATATAAATCATTGTATCAGGCAATTTCAAAGATTTACAAAGAAAACAGCTTAATGCCGGCACCTACTTTTACAGAATTTGGTGAATTAGAAATCGCATTTCCCATCGCATTATGTGAAGTGCTTGAAAAAAATAAAGCTATTTGGTTGAGTTCCTTAACTAAAGATGAGGCTTTCCTTAAACAATTAACTGATAAAGCCTTTATTGAACTTAAAGAAGCAGTATATAGAATAATTAAAGAAAGAGCTTAGTTATGCAAACATTATTTTCTTCAAAAAAAATAAAGCAAGGCGAGCAGGGTCGATATTCGCTAAGACTTCACCTTCTGTTAAGCTTTTCGACTTTGATTTTTGTTTTATTTATGATTGCGCTACCATTTTTTTATTTTTTTGATATTTTTGATGCTCCTAAGAAAAAAATATCAGATGCCTTAGATAATTATCTTGTAAACTATGAAAAAAGCGTATCATATCAATTTGATAATATTGCGGCATATGGTATTCAACTTAATAAAAGTTTAGTTGCAGAGATCGAAAGGACTTTAGATGAAAATAAGATAGCGTCATTTAAAAACATATCTGACAATAGAAATTTACTTAAGTTAATGCAAGAAAACACCAGCGATGTTTTAAAGTCTTCTCTATTAATATCAAAATCTAGTGGAGCTTTTGTAAGTTTCAATGCAACTGTCAATTCTTCATTATCAAAAACAACTAAAACATGTAGTGGTGTTTACTTAAAAATAAGCAATCTCAATAATTTCAATGATATAAATCCTACTATTTTCCTATTACGTGGCATGCCAGAACTTGGGGATTACCATGATATTGAATTATATAATATGTGGGAGATGGAACTAGATGAAGCAGAATGTATGCAAGATACCTTTGCAAAGGACTATTCAAATATCCACATTGATTCTAGATATTCTTTTTTAGAACCTCGTTATATCAAGCAATCATGGGAAAAGGTAATTTTGCTTGTTACACCTTTAATTGGTACAAATGGCGAAGTTTATGGTATTTGTGGGCTTGAAATTAGTTCTCTTTTGTACAGTCTTTCACATAGAAGTATTCAAGCTTCAATTGATGGAATTATTGGCAGTATTGCTTTAGAAAGTAATTCACAAAATCCACCACTACTTAATCTAGATAATAAATTTTTGCATGGTATGATTAGCTCTCAAGGTAGCGAGCATTATACTATTGAGCAAAATAATTTTTACAAAGAATTAAGCAATGGTGTTAATAAGTTTGCGGCAAAAACAATTGAATTTCACCCTTCAGCTATATCCATAGACGACAGCAACACAAAATGGCAAATTGTTGCCTTATTACCGCAAGAGCTGGAAGACGAACTTATTGCAAAAAACAACATGTTCTTACTACTTGGACTAAGTGCCTTTATTTTAATTGCTTTTGTGATTTCATATATCTTAGTTTATCGTGCATCTTCACCAATTTTAACGTCTTTAAAGCAAATACAGGAGGGAACTGAAACAAATTCTGATATTTTAGAATTTAATGATTTAATTGAACATTTAAAAAATAAAGAACAAAAATTACGACTTAAGCAACAAAAACTTGCTAGTGACATAGATTTAGAAAATAATGAACAAAATAGCGAAGATAATACAACTCTTCAAGCCGATATTACAGCATATAACACTTTTATTGAGCAACTTAGTACTCTTACAAAATCAGAAAGAAAAGTCTTTGAACTGTATGTGCAAAAAATGGATTCGCATCAAGTTGCTAACGAATTAAATGTTTCTATTAATACTATTCGCACACACAATCGCAATATTTACAGTAAGTTATATGTGTCCTCGTATAAGGAGCTTATGGTGTATATACAAATGATGGTTGGCTCTACAAAATTTTATGAAACAGAATAAATGATCTTAGTTTATCATCAACAAAAAACTTAATTATTATTTAAAATAAAAGGTGGTATGTTATATTTTTACCACCTTTTTTATTATATCCAAATCACTTATAATCTATTATATGCTTATTTGCTCCTCCGTTGCTTAGAGGAGTCAAAAATCTAAAATGATCGGGTGAAGAACCATCACCAGAAATATGCATTTCATAATTTGCCAATATATATTGATTATTTTCTTTGTATATATATGCAACTTTCATTATTTGCTTTAAGTCTTGCTCTAAAAATATCAATTCCACAAAATTTTCACCATCAAGCTCAATACACTTTGCTTTTGCATTTTTCATGATTATAGGATCAATTTCATAGCCTTCAGGAATGTATGGATTAAAGTTTTCACCTAGTTTTGCAATAATATTTTTTGCTTCTTTATTATTAGCGACTATACTACGAATTGTTAAGCCTTTTGGTAAAATAGTTCTATCAGCATTGTTCTTTAATAGTAAATCTAATATTTCACCAGCTTCATCAGCAACAACAAGAGTAAGTGCTGTATAGCCATCATTATTTGTAGCGTTAATATCTATCCCTCTAGCAATAAGAAAAATTATAAGCTCTCCCGAAGCCTTTGATTTGTTTAAAATATGCGCCATTAACGCTGTATTGCCACCTCTATCAGTGCTATTAATATTAGCGCCTTTGTCTAGTAATAATTTTAGACTCTCTACTTTACCAGCCCTTGCACTATTAATAAAGGGTGTAAAACCTTTTATATCTGCAATATCAATATTTGCATGCTTATCAAGCAACAAATTCATAATAGCAATATCACCATTGCTACTTGCAAGCATGAGCGGTGTATTACCGCCCATGTCTTGAATATCAACATTTGCGCCATTCTCTAGTAGCAAAGCAACTACTTCTTTTTTGCCAAATATAGTCGCCCAAATCAAAGGTGAAAATCCATTTTGATTCTTAAAATTTATATCAGCACCATCTTTAATTAGCGCCTCAACCTTTTCTACATCACCAGCACCAGACGCACTCACTAGTTCGTCACTTCCATAAGAAATACTTGGTAAACTCACTGCTGCGCAAAGTAATATTTTCTGTACAAACTTGCGCATATAAAAACCTTTCATAAAACCTCGATAAAACCTAAAAACCTTATTTGTAATACACCTTATTTTTTATAATTGATGTAAGCATCTAATTTGTCACGATCACTCAGAAAACCTCTAATTCTATATTGATTTTTGGCCGCTCCACTACCAAAAACTTGTAAGTTACGACGCTCAAAAAAATGCTTACCATTTTTCTTTGAAATAACACCTATTTTCATAGTTCTGTGAGTTACCTTATGAGGCCATTTTGAGGCTCTTAAAGCTCGTAATTCTGGTTCTAGAAAAAGAACATCTACATAGGCATCTTTTTTCCAATCTTTTGCAACGGCTTTTGCCTGATTCATGTATTTAGCGTCAATTTTAAAATGCTCCGGCATTTCAATAACTTTGTTTGTTGTTACAGCTTTTGGAGCTGCTTTTTTTTGATTGGTATTATTTTTTTGAGTGCTTGCAACAGCTTTTGGTTGAGTCGAGCTTGAAGCATTAGAATTAATATTACTTGCATTACTAGAATTACTTGTGTTGTTCGTACTATTAGAACTACTTACGTTACTAGAACTATTTGCGCTGTTAGTGTTCGAGTTTGTGTTATTTGAATTGTTTGAACTATTGTCATCTTTTGCCATATCAACCACTTTTGATGTAACGTCAATAGCTCTAGACACATCACCAAAACTAAATGCATTTACATTTAATGCAATTGAAAGTGGTAAAACAAAGCATGTTGTAAAAATAAGTTTCTTTAGCATAATACACCTCATTTTCTTAATTATAATTAAAAATAATTTTTTATTGATTTAACAATACTAAAAAATGAAATATAAAGAATGTGCCTATCTGCACATTACTTGAAAATATTTTGCTTTGTTATATTAATTTGTGGTTAGCTATAGATGATATTTCTTTCAGGTATAGCCAAAAGATTGAGGTAATAATAAGTAAATCGACAGTACTGTTATTATAAAAATTTGGACGCAAAAAAAGCACCTACATTTTATTGTAAGTGCTTTAAATATAATGGCTCCCCAGGACGGACTTGAACCGCCAACCTAGTGATTAACAGTCCCTGAAATTAGCCTTAACACAAATTCACTACAATTCATAAAAACAAAGTAAAAACCTTGACTACTAGCCAATTTTGAAGTATTTAACATTCACAAGCCTTCACGTCTTTTAAAACACATTTAACAATAAAAAGCGGGATAAGAGCGGGATAAAACTTGCTCTAGTGATTATTAATTTATGAATATCACTGAAACTAAAAAGTTGAGGTTAACATGGCAGTCAAGTGGGTAAAAACAAAATTTTTAGGAGTGCGATACAGAGAGCATAACACTAGAAAACATGGAATCAAGTATGACAGGTGTTATTCTATCAGGTATAAGCTCAATGGTAAAGATAAAGAGGAAGTCGTTGGTTGGTCAAGTCAGGGCATTACACCAGAAATTGCATTTCAAAGGCTTTCTGAACTTCGTGACAATGCTAGGTTAGGCACAGGCGATAAAACTTTGGAAGAAAAAAGAAATAGACTTCAAAAAGAAGAAGAAAATAAAGCAAAGGCTGATAAACAAGCAGCACAAAAAAATATCATACTTTCAACTTATTGGGAAACTATTTATTTGCCTTATGCAATAGGTGCTAAGAAAAAAGAAACTGTTCGCCCAGAAAGAAACCAAATGGAGAAGTATATATTACCACTTTTGGGTGAATATGAAATAAACGCTATTGACATGAGCAAATGGGACTCATTAGTTGCTTTAATTAAAAAAGATGAATATGCACTTTCCTCAAGGACAAAGGAATACATTGTTGGTACGCTAAGGCGTGTATTATCACATTCAAAAGATAGAGGTCATGATGTTTTTATTCCTACAGCCAAACAATTAGGAATAAAAAAAACGCATGATAACAGAAGGCAAAGAGTTATTACTAGCGAAGAGTCTGCTAAAATTTTAGCTCGCTTGCAAGAACTTGATATTGCAACCTATAACCTTGTAAAATTTGCAATGTATACTGGTTGCCGCTTATCTGAAGCTACACATTTACGTTGGGCACAGGTAGATTTTGAAAGTAAAACAGGTCAGTTCATTAATACGAAAAATAAAGAAAACAGGTTATTTTATTTGTCAGATGAACTATACAACCTTTTATTTTCCATAAAATCCGATGATAAACGTGAGTATGTATTTCTTAAGCCAAATGGAACACCATTTTTTAAATATGAAGATGAAACTGAAACACCACATTTTTTTAAAAGAGCTATTAAAGAACTTGGATTAAATGATGGACGTGATAAACTAGATAGAATTTCATTTCACTCTATCCGCCATACTGTTGCAACAAATCTTGCAAAGCGTCTTGATATTCGTAGCCTTATGGACGTTATGGGTTGGAAGGTAATTGCAATGGCGGCAAGATATATTCACACCCATGAAGAAACAAAAAAAGCTGCTGC
>CAYJPK010000004.1:0-9330 GCA_964372035.1 uncultured Desulfovibrionaceae bacterium
TTAAAGAAGCTCGAGAAGAAGGCGACTTAAAAGAAAATGCCGGCTATGATGCTGCTAGAGAGCGTCAAGGTATGTTGGAAGCTCGCATTTCTTATATCGAATCACGCATGGCAGATTTTAATGTTATTGATTTGGAAACACTTTCAAGTGATAAAGCTATTTTTGGTGCAACTGTTACTGTTGAAGATGTTGATACCGAAGAGCAAAAAGTTTTTACACTGCTTGGTCAAGATGAAGCTGACTATGCTTCTGGCTCTATTTCAATCAATTCACCCGTCGGTCAAGCCTTACTTGGCAAAGAAGTTGGTGATGAAATTATGGTTGAAGCACCACGTGGTCGCATTAATTATGAAATAGTTAAAATCGAATTTAAATCTTTACGTAAATAATATTATGTAGTTCACTGAAGAAGATAAGGCTGCACAATTTATTTTGTGTGGCTTTTTTTATGAGCTTTAAATATGCAAAATATACCTCAGTTTAATTTAAAGTTAATATTTGAATTAAGTAAAGAAGATAGAATGAGCACAGAACTTAGCACTCACCTAGAAACTTTGCATTATAATTTCGTTCAAAAATTAAATGTTAAAAAAATTATTGCAAGCGATAACAATAAATATTTAGCTATTTGGCTAGATAAAGAAATTGAAATAGAAATCGCAAATAAATGGGAGCAAGATCCAAGTCTTGCATATCTATATAATATAGTAGCTCTTGCGTTATGTATGACTATTGTGAATGAAAATATACCGGAAATAAAGGACTGTGCCCCAATGCCTTTTCTAAACAAGCCACTACTTGACAGTATTACAGAATATAATTTGCCGTATGTCTATGATGGTGAAAGTTTAACTCCAAATTGTGCCTATTCGACTTTGACATATTTGCCGTATAGGGGTAATTGTAATGTTTGTTTTATGCAAGATTCATGTACTAGAAAGTAAAATCAATTTTTCTAAAGGAATACTATAATGCTAAAAAGACTTCAAGGCTATTTAGATAAAATTGAGCCTGTTGATTTAGAATTGTTAAACGATGCTCAAATAAGATTAGATGACTTAACTAAACCTCTCGGAAGCCTTGGGCGACTAGAAGAATTAGCAGCGCAGTTGTACTGTATTTCAGGTGGTAAAGAAAAAATTAATATTGACCCTATCCAAATGTTTGTAGTTGCAGGTGATCACGGTATCGTTGCTGAACGAGTTGCTCCAAATCCACAAGATGTTACCCGCCAAATGCTAAAAAATTTCCTCAATAATGGCGCAGGTATTAATGTGCTTAGTAAGAATGCTAATGCAGATTTAGTCGTTGTAGATATGGGTTGTCTTGGCGAGAGATTTGAGCCGCATGAAAAACTGATTGATTTAAGAATAAAAAATGGAACTAATAATTTTGCGCATGAGCCAGCCATGAGTCTTGAGGATTGCGCAACTGCTTTAGTGTATGGCATAGAATTAGTTAATAAGGCAAAACAAAATGGCTATAATGCTGTTGCTATAGGTGAAATGGGGATTGGAAACACAAGCTCAGCATCTGCTCTTTGTGCGATGTATTTAAATCTTGAGGCTGAAAAAGTAACAGGTATGGGTGCTGGTTTAGATGAAAAAGGTGTTATTCACAAAACAAATATTATTAAAAAAAGCCTTGAAAAGCATAGGGAAAATTTAAAAACTCCGCTTGATATTTTGGCTTGTTTTGGTGGTTATGATGTTTGTGGAATGGCAGGTGTTATACTTGGTGCGGCACTTTGTAAAATACCTTGCGTAATTGATGGTTTTATTGCTCAAGCTTCCTTTTTAGCGGCTTATAGATTATGTGAAAATGTTAAAGATTATGCTGTCTTTGGGCATGGTTCTGCAGAGCCTGGAAGTTCTGTCATTTTAAAGTATTTAGGTGTAAAGCCAATTTTAAACTTAGAGCTTAGACTTGGTGAGGGAACAGGTGCAGCACTTGCTATTCCTATTTTGAGAGGTGCTTGTGCAATGTTTAATGATATGGCTAACTTTAGTCAAGCCAATGTTGCAAGGCCAGAATAATGTCAAATTCTAATATATCAAATAATCAAACTGATAATGCTGCGGACTTCACTAAACAAGCTAAATTTATTTTTGGAATTTGTTGTGTAGGTTATTTTTTCAGTTTATTTTTCCGTATGGCAGTAGGTGTTATTAGCCCTGACTTAGTTAATACATTTAATTTGACTTCTTCAGAACTAAGTAGCCTTGCCTTTGTTCACTCTGTAGCTTTTGTTTGCTCACAAGTACTGGCTGGGTATAGCCTAGATAAATTTGGTGTTAAAAATACAATGTTTGTCTGGGCAAGCGTTAATATTCTTGGTATACTTTGCTTTGCTTTTGCACCGAACTATTTTTTTCTTATTTTGGGTCGTGTGCTCATGGGCGCTGGAACAGCAGTTGCTTTAACAGGTACTTTTATGCTTGTGGGAAATTGGTTTAAGGCTGAAAATTTTGCTAATATTGCCTCGCTTTGTATCTCAATTGGAATGTTAGGGCAAATGCTTTCATCTGCACCGCTTGCAATTCTTTCCGCATATATGGGCTGGAGAGGTGCTATTTTATTTTGTGGTGCAATTGTACTTATTCAGCTGATTTTCTTGTTTGTATTTGTAAAAGATAGCCCAACCGGTAGAGTAAAAATCACGCAAGAAGAATATGAAAAGTCAACCTATATGGCATTGTTCAAGATTCCTGAATTTTGGTTTATCAACTATATGGTGTTCATTTTCTATGGACTTATGCTGTCCTTCGTATCAGTTTGGGGCGGTGTTCACTTTATGTATGGCTTAGGCTTTTCACAAATTACAGCTGGTGATATTTTATTTTTCAGCACTTTTGGATATTTTTTAGGCGTTCCTTTTTTTGCGTGGCTGTCTAACCGACTAGAGATTAGAGCCAGATTGATTATTCCATCAGGCACAATTATTGCCATACTGTTATTCATTTTTTGCTCTTTTGATAAGGATACTTCACTTTATGTTTTTAGAGCTTTTAACTTCTTTTTAGGCTTTTTTGCAGCAACAAGTACACTAGGCTATACCTTGCTTCGTGAGGCTTTACCTAAAGAATTAACTGCAAAAGGTATAACTTGTGTTAGTTTAAGTTCTGTTTTAGGGGCTGCAGTTGTAGTTCAACTCGGTGGCTTAATGTTTGAATCAGATTTAAATTCACTTAATTCACCAGAGCACTTTAGAACTTTTTGGAATGTGCTTGCTTTTGGAATTTTGCTGGCTGTTATTTTTAGTTTTCGCCTTATTAATTTACGCAAAAGACGGTTAAGAGAATTAAAAGAGTCTTTATAGAGCTGAAATATGATGTTAGTTTCAAAGAAATCAAGTAATATTCAAGCAAAAATCATTTTTGCTATTTGCTGTTTAGGCTTTTTTCTTAGTTTATTTTTTCGTATGTCCACTGGTGTTTTAACTCCTGATTTAGTTCAGGATTTTGGGCTAAGTGCAAATGAGCTTAGCGGTTTATCATCAGCACACTCAGTTGCATTTGGGCTTGCGCAAATTCCTGTCGGCATTGCTTTAGATAAATATGGTGCAAGAAAAACAATGATTTTTTTGGCATTTGTAAATTTAATTGGTGTAATACTTTTTGCTTTTGGAACACATTACTACTTATTGTTTATCTCTCGTGTTTTTATGGGAATTGGCACCTCTGCTGCTTTGATGGGTACTTTTGTCATTGTTGCTAACTGGTTTTCAGCAGATAAATTTGCTACTATTGCAGGTATTTGCATGTCAATTGGTATTGCAGGGCAAATGGTGTCGTCTGCGCCTCTTGCATATTTATCAAACGTGCTTGGTTGGCGCATGGCTTTAGTTGTAAGCAGTATAGTATTGTTAGCACAGTTTATTTTAATGTTACTTTTTTTAAAAAATAGTCCGAACATAAGCCAAGTAAAAAAAGATGATGACCAAAAGCAAATTGAAATTTCATATTTTGAGCTATTTAAAATAAAAGAATTTTGGTATATTGCATATATTGCATTTTGGACATTTGGCTTTATGGTTTCATTTATCTCTTTATGGGGTGGCATACATTTTATGTATGCCTTGGAGTTCACAAAGCTTGAGGCTGGTGAAATTCTATTTTTCTGTTCGCTTGGTTACCTTTTTGGAATATTGATTTTTTCATGGCTATCAGATAGACTTGAGGTCAGAGCGATATTGCTAGCACCAACTTTTATGATTATAAGCGTTTTATTTATTGTGCTAACTCTGCTGGATAAGACAACACCCTTGTATATATTCAAGATGTTCGGCATTGTATTTGGTTTTTTTATGGGAACAGCTCCACTAATCTTTACTTTAATCAAAGAAGCATGTCCAAAGGGTTTAGAGGCAAGAGGAACTACAGCTATTAATTTAATAGCTATGTTTGGTGCGTCTGTAGTTGTGCAACTTGGTGGAATGGTATTTGCTCCTGATTTAAATGAAATTAATAGCCCTTCAAGTCTTTCACTTTTTTGGTGGGTTAGCTCTGCAAGTATATTTGTGGCTGCTCTAGCTGCATTGCGTTTAGTTTATATACGCAAAAATCAACTTAAAAGGTAATACAAATGAAATCTACATGTAAAATAGAAAATACAAAAGAAAAAAAAGTTGCCATAATTCATTATTGGCTTGTAAATATGCGAGGTGGAGAGAAGGTTGTCGAATCACTATGTCGCCTTTATCCTCAAGCAGATATTTATTGCTTAGTTGCTGATAAATCACAATTATCTCCTGCACTTTTAAAGCATAATATTTACACTAGTTTTTTACAAAAAATGCCTGGTAGCATCAAGCACTATAATAAATACATTGCGCTTATGCCTTTTGCACTAGAGCAATTTGACTTGACTAAATATGATCTTGTAATATCGAGTGAATCTGGTCCGGCTAAGGGCGTACTTACTCGTGCTGACACCGCTCATCTTTGCTATTGTCATTCGCCTATGCGCTATTTATGGGATTTTTATCATGATTATTTGAAAGAAGCCAATCCACTTATTCGCTTTTTTATGCGTCCTGTATTTCACTATCTACGCATGTGGGATAGACTTTCTGCTGGTCGTGTGGATTTAATTATGACAAATTCAAAGACAGTTGCAAGGCGAGTTAAAAGATGGTGGGAAAGAGAGGCGCAGGTGGTTTATCCTTATGTGCCAGAATTTGAAAAAACTCCTAGAAATTGCAGTGATGATTCAGCCTACCTTTGTCTTGGGCAATTAGTAGGCTACAAACGAGTAGACTTAGCAGTTCGTGCTTGCACAATGACAAATCGTAAATTGATTGTTGCTGGTATTGGAACTGAACTCGAAAAGCTTCAAAAAATTGCTGGTCCAACAATTAGCTTTGCTGGCTGGGTAAGCGATAAAGAAGCAAGTAGGCTTTATGCTACATCTAAGGCTTTACTTTTTCCAGGTGAAGAAGACTTTGGTTTTACTCCCGTGGAGGCGCAGTATGCTGGCTGCCCTGTTGTTGCATATGCGAAGGGAGGTGCGCTTGAAACTGTTATTGATGGTAAGACAGGATTGTTTTTTGAGGAACAAACAGCTGAAAGTTTGATTGAGTGTTTAGATAGGTTTGAAAAATTAGAATTTGATCAAGACATTATGGAGCAGCATGTAAAGCAATTTTCAGAAAAACTTTTTCATGAAAATATTTCTAAGCAAGTAGAAAAAGTATTTGAACAACTAGCTATTAAATAATGTTTTTTAACTTAAACGAAGGATTTTATATGTTATACAAAGATGAAATGTTAGAGTTTAATGAAAAATTTGTTAAAGACAAAGATTATGAGCAATATATAACTACAAAATATCCAGATAAACACATTGCTGTTATTTCTTGCATGGATACTAGACTTACAGAGCTGTTGCCTGCTGCACTTAATTTTAAGAACGGCGATATAAAATTTATTAGAGATGCTGGCGGGGTTGTAACTCACCCTTTTGGTAGTGTCATGCGTAGTTTGTTAGTATGTATTTACGAATTAAATGTTAAGGAAATCATGATTATTGGGCATTTAGACTGTGGCATGCAGGCTCTTTGCTATGATGAAATGATAGAAAAAATGAAAAGTCGTGGTATCAAAGATTCTGAACTAGATTTTATTTCTTCCTGTGGAATTGATTTAAAAAAGCACTTAGAAGGTTTTTCAAACCCCTTTGAATCAGTACGGGAGTCTGTAAAGCTTGTGTTAAACCACCCTCTTGTTCCAGATGATGTGAGTGTTAATGGTTTTGTCATTGATCCAAAGACTGGAAGGCTTGATGAAGTAATATAGCCATAGCCTGTGATATTAAAAGATGTTTGTAGAATTCAATTTTTGGTGATTTTTTAGGTATTGACAAATTAAAAACAAATAATTATATATAGACCGGTTGGTTTATTTTTGTTGTAAAAACAAAAGGTATCTTATGGATAAACTGAACAAAGGTGCTGTCACTAAAGATAAAATAGTAAGAACAGCTGCTAAGCTTTTTATAAAGAATGGTTATAATGCAAGTGGCTTGAATGAGGTTATTGCAACTGCTGAAGTTTCAAAAGGTTCATTTTACTTTTACTTTGACAGCAAAAAAGACTTAGCTATTGCAGTGCACCATTATTTAAAAAATAGAACTATTGATGTTTTAGTGGAGCTTGCAAGATCGAAGACTTGGGGTGAGTTTCTTAGTGCCTTAACAACTTGGATAAAAGAAGCAACACATAAAAACAAAAATTATGGTTGTTATATTGCAGTGCTAGGTACTGAAACAGCTTTTGTAGAACCAGAATTAGCACAATTGTATTATGAAACATTACTCGATGGAGTTGAAGCGTTTAAGCTTGCTTTTTTAAACTCTGGCTACACTGAAAGTGAGGCTGCTAGCAAAGCCGAAGTGGCCTTTTCAATTTATGAAGGCTATATGCTAAGATTTAGATTAAGCAAAAATTCTGATGAAATTGATAAAATGTACGTAGCTCTTCTAAGCTTATAAGAACACTATATAATAAATCGCTAAAAGCGAACTTAATAAAATTACCAATTACTATAAACTCTAACCTGCCCTTTAAAATTACCACTTTTAAAGGGCAGTCTTTTTTTACATTAAGCCAATAAACATATAAGAAAATGTTCCCATTGTTATAAGACAAATGCTATTAGTGATAGCAACTGATAGGGCACATTGTTCTGGCATGTAGCCATAATTTTCTGCCACAACATATAAGCCAATACCAGTTGCAGAGCTAGAAGTAATAACAGATACAGCAGCCCATAATTCATTAACATCTAGCAGTATCATCATGCCCCAAACTAAAAGTGGGTGAATTATTAATTTCATAATAGCAATGTAAGATTGATGAATAGTCATGCCTTTTAAGCTAACTGTAGTAGAGTGGGTAGCTCTTTGGAAATTATTTTTAAAGTCAAGACCGAGAACAACTAAGGCACACGGAGCAGAGCTAGAACCTAACAAACTAAGCGCATTGTCTAGAGGCTGCCAAATTCCAATACCAGTAGAAGATAGTAACAGACCAATAATAATACCCATGAGTAGGGGATTTTTTAAAATCAAATTATTAAATAGTGTCCAGAAATAATATAAGTCAAATTTATGTCCACTTTCACTTTCTTTTAAATGCACAAATTGCAAATGTGTTTGCCCAAAAGCCAGCATTAAACTTGGCGATAAGCATGAAATGCCGCCAATTAGAAGTGCTTCTGGATTATTAGGAAATAAGTTATATAAAAAAGGTAAGCCTAAAAATGCCGCATTACTGCAAGTGCAAGAAAGAGCAGTAATAATTGCAACACCTTTTCCACGCTTAAAATAAAATAAATCAAAAAAATAACCGATTAAATATATAAATAATGGTGGAGTTATAAGAGCTATCCAATAAGTGTAGGCAGATAACTGCTCAAGGCTAGCGTTGGCAAGCACGTGAATAAATAAGCATGGTAGAGCTAATCGCATTACATATGCGCCTATTGCAGCTCCAGCATTTTCTGGCAACATCTTAAAATATTTTACAAATGCTCCGAGTGCTGCAACAATAAATATTGTTGTGATTGCATTTATGATAGTTAACATAAAACTCCTTATTGCGCTCTTAGTAGTACTATAGTATTTTAAGTTGACATCACTACCATCAACGTAAGTAAAGTCACACTTGCTCCAGCACTTAACAGTGCAATAAAATTGCACTTATGCTTTCGCAGTGATTGCCTGCTAGCGCAGTCAATGATAGTAATTTCATCTGAAATTACTATCTATTTTCAATAGTAAAATAACTTAATAGCAATTAATATAATTAAGTTTGCAACAGCTTGCAATATATATTTTAATTCTTATTTTGTTGATGATGAAAAATATAATAACGATTTATAATAAAAAACTCTTACAAAATAGTAATAAAATGCAAGAGATAAGAACATGGAATGAACCCTTCTTGCATTTTAACAACTTCAAATATGGTTTTTCAGCATTGAGGCATTTGGCGATTAAAAAGCTTTTATTTCAGCTTTCTCCAAAAGGATACTTTAATAGAATTATAGTAAATATAAATTGATATGCAAAAAACCCCAATGCCACCAAAGAACATTGTTAGGTACGAAAAAGACTTCATAAAAGTGAAAATCAAGCCCATGATAGCCATAATTACACCTAAGTACATAAGTGTATTGAATAAAAGTCTAATTGAAATTTCTTTTATGATTAAGCTATGTTCTGCTTCACAGTTTGGACAGCTATGACTGCCAGCTTTGACTAAGGTTTGACAGTGAGTACAGTTTTTATCCTGCATAAGTGGAAAACTCATTTTTATTCCTTTAAATTGCAAAATTTTATAAATTAATATAATTTCTAAAAGGCTTACACCTTTGGATACCATTTAGAAGCTTTTTCTAACTTATTATACATAAAGTATGAGATTGCTAAAATTATTACACCAGAAAAAAAGACTATAACTGGGGAGAGATAAGCATAAAAAGTATTGAGTAAGCCAAAAGCTAAAAGACTACCACCAAGCATAACTAAGAATATGAAAAAAAGCCTAGCATTAGGATTTTTAATTACAAGGTGATGGCGAGCTTTGCAATTAGGACATATATATTTAGATGCTCGAACTTCTTCTTTGCAAATATCACACAAAGCATCATTTTCAAGTGCTGTAAGCATTAAGTTATCCTTAAAAATAAAAGCTTATTTCATTATAAAATAAGCTTTTATTAATATAGTTAATATTTCTAAACTAATCGGTTAAAGAAGTTAACACAAATTAGTCACGTCTTCTATTTCCACCATCACGGCCACGACCACCATCACGGTCACGACCAC